>VHDF01000092.1 GCA_016871495.1 Verrucomicrobiota bacterium
CGCGGGACGGGCCTCGGATTGGCGATCAGCAAGCGATTCTGCGAAATGATGGGTGGCACGATTGAAGTTCGCAGCGCTCCGGGCACAGGATCGCGGTTCTCCATCACGCTCCCCGCACACGCCCCCACCGCCGGCGTCGCAGGCGCGGGACCTTCCGCCGCGGAATGATGCGTTCCCTCGCAACTCTGTTTCCCGCGAGGGTTTTCCCCAAACATGCGTGGGACTCGCGCTTCGCGATGGCTGGGCTGGTGTCGTTGCTGATCCTCGTTTTCCCGCGGGCGGCAACCGCTCCCTCGCTGAACCACGTCCTCCGGCTTGATGGACGCAATTCTTATGTCGAGCTGCCGGTGCAGACCCTGGCTGGACTCACCGAGGCCACCCTCGAGTGCTGGGTGCGATTGGATGACACAGGGTCGCGCCGCCGGATTTTCAATTTCGGCAAGCCGCGCCGCGATCTGAGCTTGATGATGCGAGGCGAGGACAGCGTGGGATTCGTCATCGCGGATTCCACCAAAACCCTCCATTGGGTCGATGTGCCCGGCGTCTTCGCGAAGGGCCGCTGGATTCATGTGGCGGCCACGTGCGGACCGTCCGGCATGCGGGTCTATATCAACGGACTTCCGTATGACCATGGAAACTCGTTCAACGGGAGTTTCGCTTCCGTGGCGGCGGACGGTCGTTGTTATCTGGGGAAAACCGTGACGGGCGAGGAGCGTGATCCCACTTTGGCCGGTGCGATCGACAATTTTCGCGTCTGGAGCCGGGTCCGTTCACCGCGTGAAGTCCAGCAAACGATGTTCGAAGCGCCACCGGCTTCCACGGAAGGCCTCGTGCTTTCATTGGATTTTGAGCCGGGGGAAGGTCCGGAGTCGGCATCCCTCCCCGGTGGCGCGAAGCTCGTCGGAAACGCCACGCTCGAAGCTCAGCAACTGGTTCCGGGGCGGCGCAGTCCCGGCAATGATGCGCATGTGGTTCCCGAGGCCGCCCGCCAAACCCACGGAGGTTTTCTCGCGGGACTCTTAACCGCCTTCTGTTTGCTGCATTCCTTGCTCGTGGCGTTCCAAAAATCCGCCCGCGCCCATTTCTATTTCGCCCTCATCAGCGGACTGGCCGCCATCAATAGCTGGCCCGCGCCTGAGATCGAAGCCTTGGGGCGCGCTTGGCTCGCGGTGCAGATGGTCCTGGTGGGAGAACTCTTCCGAACGCTGTTCGGCCTCGACGTTTCCTGGGAGCGCCGGGGTTTGATGACCGCGGCCGTGATCTCCGGGGCGCTGTTGACCTTGGATAAGCTGGGATTCGGCCTGCCAGGATTTCTTTCTGGCCTCGTCAGTTTGGTGGCGGGTTTGACGACCCTTTTCGCCGCGTTGCACGTCCTGCGCTTGTCGTCCGCAGCCGACAAGGCCAAAGCCGAGGGAGCCCGAATCATCAACGCCGGCTTGGGCGCGCTCATCGCTTTCTCGTTGATTTCATTCGAGGTTCCCTTTTTTTGGCGGAATGCCTCTTTCGCACCTCGGCGTCGCCGTCTTCTTCGGCGCCACCTCGGTCCACCTCGCTCGATCTTTCGGACGCTCCGTCCAGCGCGTAGAACAACAGGCCGCCCTGCTGGCCACGTCCAATGATCAATTGCGCGAGGCCCACGGACGCCTGGAAAAATCGAACGCCGAATTGGGAGCCGCCAAGCAGGAGGCCGAACGGTCTCGCGAGGAAGCGGTCAAAGCCAGCCAATGGAAAAGTGCCTTCCTCGCCAATATGTCGCACGAGCTGCGCACCCCTTTGAACGCCATTATCGGCTACGCCGAATTGCTCCGCGAGGAAGCTCCCGAGATGGGCGCCGCCGCCATCGTTCCCGATCTCGATAAAATCCATTCCGCGGCGCGCCACCAACTGGCTTTAATCAATGACATCCTCGATATGTCGAAGATCGAGGCCGGGAAAATGACCCTTTTCGTGGAAGAATTTTCCGTCGCCCGCTTGCTCGAAGAAGTCCGTACCATCGTGGCCCCACTGATCGAAAGAAGGCAAAACGCGTTTCGCGTGGCGGCCGGGCCGGAGCTGAGCTCCATGCGGAGCGATCAGACGAAAGTCCGACAGATCCTTTTCAACCTGCTGAGCAACGCCGCGAAATTCACCGAGAACGGAAAAATCGAACTCCAGGTTCAAGCCGTCGCCGAGGACATCGTCTTCACC
Source organism: Verrucomicrobiota bacterium (assembly GCA_016871495.1). Lineage (NCBI taxonomy): Bacteria > Pseudomonadati > Verrucomicrobiota > Verrucomicrobiota bacterium. The sequence goes on from VHDF01000092.1 coordinate 2,188, forward strand.
GTCACCGACACGGGCATTGGGATGAATGCCGACCAAATGAACCGGCTCTTCCAGGCCTTCACTCAGGCGGAAGCGGCGATTCAAGCCAAGTATGGCGGCACCGGACTCGGATTGGCCATCAGCCAGAAATTTTGTGAAATGATGGGAGGCGACATTCGCGCTCAAAGCACGGTTGGTCAGGGCTCCATCTTCACCGTCCGATTGCCGCGGCAAATTCCGGAATTCACGCCACCGCCGAAACCTTCCCTTTCTGCCAGCCCGGCGAGGGGCCGCATTCTTGCCATCGACGACGACGCGCAGGCGTTAGAACTGTTGCAACGCTTGCTCAGCCGGGAGGGTTACGAGGTGGCGGTCGCCCGCTCCGGATCCACCGGATTGGAACTTGCGGCCCAGTGGAAGCCCGACCTCATTACCCTCGACGTCCTCATGCCTGGCATGGACGGCTGGACCGTGCTGGGTGCGCTGCGGTCCACCCCCGCCCTCGCTTCGATTCCCGTCGTCATGATGACCGTGCTCGACGACAAGCAACTGGCCTTCTCGTTGGGAGCCGCCGACTTTCTCACCAAACCCGTGGATGGCCCCAAGTTACAGGCCGCGTTGGAACGGCACCAAATCCGAGCGAGTGCGACCAAACCCGTTCTGATCATCGACGACGATCCCGATGCGCGCCAGCTCCTGCGGCGCTTGTTTGAAAGGGAAGGCTGGACGGTTCGTGAAGCCTCCAACGGACAGGAAGGCCTGGAATCGGCGCAATCCATGCCACCGCGATTGATCATTCTGGACCTCATGATGCCGGTCATGGACGGCTTTCAATTCCTTGAACGCTGGCTTGTCCAGGCGCACCATGAACTTGTGCCCGTGATCGTCGTCACATCGAAGGATCTCTCCTTGAACGAGACGCAACAGTTGCAAGGAACCGTCCAGCAAGTGCTCCGAAAAGGGGGATTCGATTCCCAAGAATTGCTGGCCCGAATCCGCGGCCTTTTTGCGGCCAAACAGATGCTCAACCCTTGACCTTATCCAGCCCCCCCTTGCCTATGCGCAAAATCCTGCTTGTCGAAGACAACGAAATGAATCGCGACATGCTAAGCCGGCGACTGATCCGGCGCGGATTCGACATCGTCCTCGCCACGGACGGAGAGCAAGCGATCCGGCTTGCCCAGACGGAACGGCCTGATCTGATCCTGATGGATATGAGCTTGCCGGTGCTCGACGGCTGGGAAGCAACCCGCCAGCTCAAAGCCAACGAAGCGACGCGATCGATCCCCATCATCGCGCTGACAGCCCACGCCATGCAAAGCGATGAGGAACGGGCGCGTGCCGCCGGATGCGATGATTTCGACACGAAACCCATCGAGCTCCCCCGCCTGCTCGCCAAGATCGAGGCGCGTCTGGGCCCGGAAGCGTCTTGAAAATGCCCGATCCCACCCCATCCCAAGCGCCCCCTGTCCCGACGGCCTCTCACTTGTCGAAACTGCGGCACGATCTCCGCACCCCTATCAACCACATTCTGGGGTACTGTGAGATGCTCCTGGAAGATCCCCCCTCGACACATTGGGATTCATATCCGTCTGACCTCAACCGTATCCATGAATCCGGGGAACGTCTCCTGGCCCTGGTCAACAGCTATCTCGACCTGGCTCGCAATCCTGCTTTCAAGGAAGAGCTCGCCCAGGCTCAACACGATTTTCGCAACCCGTTAACCACGTCATTGGCTATGCGGAGATGCTCCTGGACCAAGCCCGGGAGATGGGCCTCGCCACCGTGGCTTCCGACCTCTCCAAAATCGCCGCCTCCGGCCATGTCCTCCTGGAATTGGTCGAATCGCGCCTGCTTCGCCCCCCAAGCCGGCATGCCAAAACCGGAAGACTCCACGTGGCCGGTGGTGGAAGGTCCGGTGGCCGTGGCCCATTTGACCGATCTGGATGGAGGGAAAGTCTTGGTCGTGGACGACCATCCTTTGAATCGGGAAATGCTGGAACGCCGTCTGCGCAAACATGGATTCCACGTCGCCACGGCTGCTCGCGGCGAAGAAACGCTGGCGTTGCTCAAGTCGGACTCCTTCGACTTGGTCCTGCTCGACATGGTCATGCCGGAAATGGACGGGTTTCAGGTTCTGCGGCGAATCAAGGCCGACCGAAGCCTTTCCGGCCTGCCCGTGATCATGCTCTCGGCCGCCGACGAAGCCGCCACGGCGGTTCATTGCATCAAAATGGGAGCGGACGATTTTCTTCCGAAACCTTGCAACACAACGCTTCTCCTCGCACGCATCGAATCGGCCTTGGCCAAAAGACATTGGCGTGAATTGCGGCGTTCAACCCACGGTTTCTTTTATGACCAAGGCACTCTCCAAAGCGGAAGTCCCTGCTACGTCGAACGGGACGCCGATCGGGAACTGGACGAAGCTTTGGCCTGCCGAGAGTTTTGTTATGTGTTGACTTCCAGACAGATGGGAAAGTCATCCTTAATGTTCCGCACCGCGGGTGTACTGCGGGAACGAGGATCGACCGTGGTGGTTTTAGACCTTACCGCTTTGGGACTCAACCTGACCCCTGAGCAATGGTACGACGGATTGCTCAGTCGCATCGGCCGGCAGTTGAGATTGGAGGACGAGTTGGAGGAGTTTTGGATGCGGAAGAGCAGGTTGGGGCCGGTTCAGCGGCTGCTCGCGGCTCTTCGGGAGGTGGTGCTCAAGCGCTTTTCTGGACCCCTGGTGGTCTTCATTGACGAGCTTGACGTGGTGCGAAGCTTGCCGTTCTCGACCGATGAATTCTTCGCCGCTCTCCGCGAAGCTCACAATGCCCGCTCGGAAGATCCGGAATTGGGCCGGCTTGTATTTTGTTTGCTTGGCGTCGCCACACCTTCCGACCTCGTGCGGGACACCCGGGCCGCGCCCTTCAACATCGGACGCAGGATTGAGCTCGCTGATTTCTCAAAAGCCGAGACGGCTCTGCTCGCACCCGGCCTGGGGCGAGAACCCGAGTCAGCGAGGGACATGATGGATCGGGTCTTCCATTGGACCCGGGGCCACCCTTACCTCACCCAGAGGATCGGGCGGAGCATTGCCGAACGGCCCGAGGTTACCTCGGCTGGACAGATCGACGACTTGGTGCGGGAGCTGTTCCTGACCCCGAAAGCGAGGGAGAGCGACAATAATCTCCAATTTGTGAAGCGGTGGATGCTCTCGGACTCCGCGCAGCGAACGGCTTTATGGAGGAGCTACCGGGCGGCCTTATCCGGCTGGACCTCACTGGACGATCACCTTCCGTTGCCGGTTCTCAATTTATTGCAATTGTCCGGGATCGTTCGATTCGAGGAAGGAGGGATTGAGGTCAGGAATCGAATCTATGCCAGTGTCTTTGACGAGGACTGGCTTCGAAGTCATGAGCAAGCCTAGCGAAAGCCCGCGCTTGTGGAGCACGATGTGATGATCAGGCCTCTCTTTTCCTTGCCTGATTCGAGGTCTCGAGGATTGCGCCGCTTGAAATCAATGAATTTTGGACGACATTGCTCCATGAGCCCTAAATTCAGATGCCGGATCTTTTCTGTGTTGACCCATCCCCGTATTTCCAGTACTGACCCGACGACTTTCTCACGTCCGCTTGGCCTTGGGGCTGTGTGCGAGGTGAATCGTCCCCGGGCAACCACGTAGTCACCATGTTAAAGTCGAAGTCTTTTTTATGCGCCGATTTTGGCGCCGGCACACTCAAAGTGGCCGAGTTCGAGGCGACGCCCGAAGGCGGTTTGCGTCTCCTCCGCTTCGGGGTTCGCTCGCTGGGGATAGAAGGTTCCCAAGAAGCTGCTCGAGAAAGAGTCCTCCTGAAAGGCTTGCAGGATCTCATCGCCGAACGCGGCTTTGCGTCCAAGCAAGTCAATGCTTGCGCGCCCGGGTTTCACGTTTTCTCCAAGTTCGTCAAGCTGCCCCCGGTTGACTCTTCGAAAGTCACCCAGATCATTCAGTACGAGGCCCAGCAAAATGTGCCCTTCCCGCTCAATGAAGTGGTGTGGGACTACCAAATCCTGGGTAACACGGCGAGCGGCGAACTCGAGGTGCTCCTGGTGGCCATCAAGTCGGACTTGGTGGAAACCATGTATCGAGCCGCTGAAGGGGCCGGCCTGCGCATCCATCTGGTCGATGCTTCCCCGGCCGCCCTGGCCAATGCCTTCAAGTTTAATTACGGCGATGTGGAAGGTTGCTCCATGCTCCTTGACATCGGAGCCAAGACCAGCAACGTGCTTTTCTTCGAGAAAGGCAAAGTCTTTTCCCGCGGCATCAACATTGGGGCCAATTCGATAACGCAGGACTTCATGGCGGAAGCCAAAATGCGCTTCGCGGACGCCGAGTTGTTCAAAATCAACGAAGGCTTCGTCGGCTTGGGCGGTGCCTATGAAGATCCGGAAAATCCGAAACAGGCCGCCATTTCCAAAGTTGCCCGCCAAGTGTTGACCCGGCTCCACATTCAGGTCAACCAGACGATCCAGTTCTATCGGACGCAACAGGGCGGTTCCCCCCCTCAGCGCGTCTTCATCTGCGGCGGCGCTTCCGTCATGCGCTATGCCATGGAGTTCTTCCAGGAGAAGCTCAATCTCCCCATCGAATACTTCAATCCTTTCCGAAGTGTGACCTTGTCCGATACGGTGGAAGTTTTAGAGCTCGAAAAGGTTGCGCATACTTTCTCTGAAGTCGTCGGACTGGGATTGCGCAACTTGGCCCAATGCCCGGTCGAACTGAATCTGATTCCGAAGCATCTGCTGAAGCGGCAGGAGCTGAGTCAGAAGAAACCTTATTTCATCGCGACCGCTCTCTGTTTGATCCTTGTCGTGTTTGCCGGTGGTTTCTACTACTCCAAAGTCACCGAAGTTCAAGATCGAGCGACCGAGAAGCTCTCAGGATACGCCGTGCCGCTGAACGAAAAGAAAGAGCGGCTCGAAAAAGAGGAAGCCAAGATTGCCAACGCGAAGAAGGAGTTGGAAGTGCTCGGTGAGCTCGTCCAGGAGCGCTTGACGTGGCCTGAAATGCTCGTCGCCTTGCGGAAAGTCATGCTGGAAACCGAGGAAGCCACCCGCCGGAAGCTCGGAGTTGAAACCGGTCTCTGGTTCGAGAGTTTTACCCCCGAGTTGCCCGCCGAAGACCCCAACGCAGGCTCCGGTGAATCTTCGACCGAAGGGTCCAGCCCGATGAGGTACATGATGGATCCGCGCATGATGGCACGCTACGGCCTCATTATGCGGCCCCCTGCGGGAGGCGATCCTGCCGCAGATCCCGCCGCAACCGGGGATCCCGCCGCCGATGGCGGAGAGAAAAAATCCGGCAACACGAACGAAGTCAAAATCATCAATGCGGTCTGCCGTGGGGTGAATAATATGCGAATCCGGAGTTCGGCCAACACCGAGCTCGCCTTCGATTTTCAGCATCAGTTGCAGAACCACGAGCTGCTCAAACCGTTCCTGGAAGGCACCAATGGCACGAAACTTTCCAAGGAGTTAGGCGTGGTTACCGAAACGGAACCCACCTTCAGTTTTGGTGTGGTCTTGAAGCTCAAGAAGCCGATCAAGCTCTAATCACCCTATGCCCTGGATCAAAAAGAATCTTGGCCTCGTCCTCATCGGGGTGGTCGCGTTGGGATTGCTCGGTGTCGCCGGTTATTTTCTCTGGGACAACATGCAGAAAGCCGGGGAATCCGCCGCCAAACTGCAGGAACAAACCGATCTGCTCAACCAACTCGCGGAACGTAAACCTCACCCTGGGACAGATAAACTCAACAACATCGAAGCGGCCAAACAAGATGTAACCCGGGTGACCAACTTCCTCTCGGAGTTGAAATCCAAACACTTCTCGATCATCCAAGTCTCGAACACCGTCGATCCGTCCACCTACAAATCGAAACTTGAGAACACGATTGGGAACCTCGAGCGCGCGGCGAAAAATGTCAGCGTCAGCCTGCCGCCCCAGTTTAATTTTGGATTCGGCGACCAGCGCAAGAAAGTCGAATTCAAATCAAAATACATTCCGCTCCTGATGTCCCAACTCGAGGATGTCGATCAAATTGCGAAGGCCCTCATCGCCGCGCGTGTCAATCAGGTGATCAGCTTCCGACGATCCCCAACGCCCGATGATCCGGAAATTGGCGGCGAGGAGTATCTCATGCATTACAAGCTGAAGACCAATTCCACGGTCGACGCCATCTCTTCCACCTATGAAGCCACGTTCGTCGGTTTCTCAGCGGAACTGGCAACCGTGATGGAAGCACTTCTCCGGGCTCCCGGCTGTTTCAATGTGAAGTCCGTCAGTATGGAGGTTTTCTCGACTACCGACGAGCAATCCGGTGAAGGCGGCGAGTCCACGACTTCGATGCCCTCCTCGGTGCTCTCCCGCTACGGCGGCATGGGCATGGATCCCCGCATGGCGGCTCGCTATGGCCTCTTAGGCAGGGGGGGCGGGGCAGGAGGCCGCATGGGCAACTACCGGCCTCCCATGGGAATGACTCCGATGGTCCAAGCCGTCCAACAGCCTCAAACCGGAAAGGCCCCCGGAACGCATATCGACGAGAGCAAGGTCAAATTCAAACTGCTGATCGAAGTGGTCAAGCTTACGAAAGCCTAATTGGCGCATGGATTTTCTAAAGAAGCACTACGAAAAACTGATTCTCAGTTTGGTTCTTTTGGGCTCGGTCGGCGGAACCGCCTTCATGTACTTCCAAATGACTTCGGTGGAGGAAAAAATCGCCGACACAGAACGTGTCGTGGTCAATCCGCCGAACGCGAAAAAGTACGAGACCGTGGACCTTTCGACCAATGAACTGGCAGTGGCCAAGCTCAAGAATCCTCCGCGCGTGGTGCTGACCGGGACCAACAATCTCTTCAATTCAGTCAAATGGATCCGCAAAGGCGATGGCTCCATCATCAAGTTGTCCTCCGGTAACGAAATCGGACCGGCGGCCGTCAACGTGACCAAAGTCACCCCGTTGCACCTCATCGTGGCCTTCGAAGGAGTCAATGCCGCGGGCGGCACCACCCGTTACCAGTTTGGACTCACCCGCGAAGCTGACAAGAGCGTCGGGAAACGTAGAAAAGTGCCTGTCTATCTGACCCCCGGTGGCAGAGTGGAAGGCCTCCTCCTCAAAGAAATCAAGGGGCCTGCGGATAATCCCACCGAATTCACGCTGGTCTGGACCGATGAAAATCGCGAGTTCAAAGTGACTCGCGAAGCCGAGCATAAGTCCGTCACCGGTTACATGGTCGATCTCAACTATCCTCCGGAAAACATCAACCGGATCGCAATGAGGAAGGACGACAAGATCACCTTCGGCGGCGAGACCTACAATCTCGTTGCCATCACCGATCGAGACGTGACATTGTCGGCCAAATCAAACGGCAAAAACACCACGGTCCGGTTCCGAGGCGCGCTGGAACCGTAAGGCTTTTTTGCCCCTTTTGCTTTCAAACAAACCCAAGCCCATGATCAAAGCAGTCACTACCACTCTGAGTCTGGCCCTCTTTCTACACGCCGCGACCCCCGTCGCCGCCCAGCAGTCCATCGCCCAGACCGCCGAAGAAGAATCGATTCGAAGGCAGGAAGCCACGATTCTCCTCCGCAAGACCCTGACCGATGCTCAAGCCGCCCAGAAGCGCAATGACTTGGCCTCATCCGCGAAACTGTACGAGGAGGCCTATACTCTGGTCATGCGGATTGGGGTCGGCATCGAACAGGAGCGCAAACAAACCATCGGCGGGTTAAGCTCCGTGCGATTCACCCTCGCCGACAAGGCCAAAAAGAGCGGCAACCTCAAGGAAGCCGACGCACAAGTCAGCCGCGTCCTCCGCATCGATCCCCTCAATTCCAAAGCCATTGCTCTCAAGAAAGAAGTGGACAGAGGCTTGGAAGCGCAAAAGGGACGCGTGCCGAGCGAGGACACCATGGCCCGGCTCCCGGAATTCAAGGACCAGAATATCAAGACAGGCACCAAGGTCCAGGACGCCATTGTCCTCTACCAAGCCGGCAAGTTGGATGAAGCGGAAGCCAAGCTGAATGAGGCGATCAAGGAAGAACCCACGAATCGGGCTGCCTTTTACTACCTGACCCTCGTCAAGAATGCGAAGAGCAATGAGGTCGGACGCCGTCGAATTCTCGATGGAACGGATGCCCTGCTTGATGTTCAGAAGGCTTGGACAGCACCCACGCAAAGGCTGAACCTTCCCACTTCTAACCCCTTTGCGCGAACGAACACGGTTTACACCGGCGCTGGAAGGCAGGCCATTTACGCCAAGTTGGACAAGATCCGTCTGGACGAAGTCTTTTTTCCCGGTGTTTCGCTCATCGATGTGGCGCGGAATCTGACCACCAACTCCATTTTGCGCGACCCGGAGAAAGTCGGCATCAATTTCATCGTCTCTCCGATCGATGTGGGAGTGACCTTGCAGCAGCCGGCCTTGGGCGGCGGATTCGACCCCAACACGGGCCAGCCCACGCAACCTCAGCCCACGGAAACCCCCGACCCCAAGACCATTCAGGTCTCCATTGATCCGGCCCTCCGCAATATGAGGCTCGCGGACGTGCTCGAAGCCATCACCATGGTGACGGATAAGCCTGTGAAGTACAGTGTCACGGATTGGGCCGTGGTTTTCTCGGTCAAAGTTCCGGAACCACTTCCCCTGTTCACCCGCACTTTCAAGGTCAATCCCAACACCTTCCTGCAAGGCTTGGAAAGCGTCTCCGGACTCAGCTTGGATTTCGCCCAAAGCGGCGGGCAAGGGGGCGGCGGAGCGGGAGGCGGCGGTGGTGGTGGTGGTGGTGCCGGTGGGGCCGGTGGAGCGGGCGGACAGGGTGGAGGTTTGGTCACCGTGCCTCGCGTCGATGTCAGCGGTCTTCTTGGCCAGGGTGGCCAGGGTGGGGGTGTTGGCGGCGGGGGCGGAGGTGGCGGCGGTGCCGGAGGCCAGGGAACAACCGGTTTCGGAATTACGGGCCTTACCCGAACCAACACCATGGATACGGTCCAGTTGTTGGTGAGGAACTTTTTCACCAGTGCGGGTGTCGATCTGGGCGGGACCAACAGCCTCAGCGGGGCGCAGGGCAAGGCCGTGTTTTACAACGATCGAAGCGGCGATCTGTTTGTCCGAGCCACCGCAACAGATTTGGACATCATCGAAGCGGCCATTCACGTGCTGGATGCCGCACCCCCGCAAATCCTGATCGAAGCCAAATTCGCGGAAATTTCCCAGTCTGACACCAAAGCCCTGGGTACAGACTGGCGCGTGGGCAACATGCTCGGCCTTGGTGGAAAGCTGGGTGTCCAGGGGGGAAGCGCCCCGTCCTTCCCAGGCGCGTCTTCGCCCGCCAATCCGAGCGGGATTTTTCCAGGAACGGCAGGCATTCCAACCGCGCTTCCGGCCGAATCAGACACTTTGCTGACCACCGGGCTCAGAAATTCATTCAATAACATCAGCGGAACGGACAGCTCGATTCCGGCGGTCATGACGATGACGGGAATTCTCACAGATCCACAGTTCCGAATGGTGCTTCGCGCCATTGAGCAACGAGAGGGAGCTGATATCCTCGCGGCGCCCAAAGTCGTGGCACTCAGTGGAAGACAAGCCCAGTTGTCTGCGGTGGACATTCCGACCATCGTGACCGGTCTGAACACGGGAGGCCAGGTGGGCGGTGGTGGCGCGAATGCCAATACCGGAGCTGGAGGAGGCAACGCGGCCCAACAAAACCTGACCTTTACAACTCAGCAGTTTCCCACCGGCCCCAGTCTCGACGTCATTCCTTACGTCTCGAGCGATGGGTTCACCGTCCAGATGACCATTCTTCCGGTCATGACGGAGTTTCTGGGTTACGACGAAATCGGGGGTCGATTCAGAGCGGTCAGCCAGCTCGCTGTGGGCGGAACAGTCGGAGCGGCTCTGACCGCGGAAACACCACTGCCCCGGATTCGCGTGCGTCAAGTCATTACTCATGCCATCGTCTGGGACGGCCAGACCGTGGTTCTTGGCGGATTGATTTCAGAAGATGTCCGGAAGACCAAAGACAAGGTTCCGGTCCTTGGCGATATTCCGCTCTTGGGCAAACTTTTCACCAGCGAATCCAACTTCGCGAAGAAGAAGAACTTGGTCATCTTTGTCACGCCGACCATTATCGATCCCTCCGGAAATCGAATCCATTCCCCGGACCGCTTGCCGTACGATCCTAATGTGGTCCCGATCCAAAAAGCCATGGCGCCCACGAGGTAGATCAGCGGCACGGCAGTCGAATCCAAAGCAATCAACATTTGAGTGGCTTTGCAGCAATGTCCGAGCGCATCCCATCAGCCATGATCGAAAAGTCAGAGCATTCCGCGCAGACGCTGATGCTCATCGACGGCCACGCTCAGGCTTATCGCTCCTTCTTTGCCATTCGGGAACTGAAGAGCCGAACGGGACAGCCCGCGAATGCCGTCTTCGGCTTCTTTAAGTCGCTGATCAGCTTGATGGCTCAGCACCGGCCCAGCCACTTGGCGGTCATTTGGGATGGAGGTCTCGACGCGAAACGGGTCGCCCTTCACCCGGCTTACAAAGCGCAAAGGCCCCCCATGCCCGAGTCACTCGACTCCCAGATCGATGCGATTGCAGAAGGGCTACGGTCAGGCCACTTCGCCACCTGGATGCAGGAAGGGGTGGAAGCGGACGACTGGATTTCCAAAGCGGCGGTGAATTTCGCAGAACAGCACGGTCACGTGCTCATCTCCAGTAGCGACAAGGACTTCATGCAATTGGTCTCGGATCGAGTCCACCTCATCAAGCCTGGGCAGGAAGCGGGGTCTACTTTTGGGCCGGCCGAGGTTCTCGCCAAGACAGGCGTTCAACCGCAGCAAATTGTCGATTGGCTCAGCCTGATGGGCGATTCCGTGGACGGGATACCAGGCGTCCCTTCGGTGGGTCCCAAAACGGCAAGTGACTTGCTCCGGAAATATGGCACGCTGCAAGAAATCCTGAATCAAACAGGGACCCTGATGCCGGAAAGGCTGCGGCACGCGATCGTGTCCCATGCATCGTCCCTTGGTCGCAATCAAGAGCTTATTGCCTTGCGTACGGAAATACCAGTCCCCGTCGATTTCAAGGCCTGTGATTTAGGGCAGTTTTGCCCGGTGTCCTGGCGGGGATTTTGTGCCCAGTGGGGATTCAACTCCTTGGCGCGTGGATTTGACACACTCTCGAACGAGCGAGAACAACCTGAACTTTGTCTGACTTAGCCAAGCGCTGGGCCATCGGACTCACATTGGAAATGCGAAATCACTTCAGTAGTTTTGAACGGACTATGCCAAAGTTCATGCGATTTGGGAAACAGGGCGCTCTCTGCTGCGGCATCGTTTCGCTCGCTCTCGGGTCCTCTCTCAACGCGGCCTTGGCTCCTCAAGGATCAGAGTACCGCATTGCGGGATCACGCCCAGGAGATCAAGTATTCCCCCAAGCCGCCTTCGGCAGTCAGGGTGGCTTCGTGATCTGGCAGGATCATTTTACGGACGGTGACGGTCTCGGAATTAGCGCGGCCCGGATCTCTGCTGACGGATTACCTTCGCCCAGTGCCTTCCGCATCAATGAAAACGGTACGGCGGATCAAGAAAATCCAAAGATTGCTTTGCTCAAAGACGGGGGTGCCGTCGTCGTGTGGCAAGGCGGCCCAATGGGTTTTCAGGATGTTTACGCCAGGATTTTGAAGGCCGACGGGACCTTTGCCACCGGAGATCTGCGCGTCAATACTTTCACCGAACAGCATCAGCTTCAACCCTCGGTCGCGGTGCTCTCGAGCGGGAACATCGTCGTCGTTTGGGGCAGCCACGGCCAAGATGGTCATTTGCAGGGTGTTTACGGCCAGATACTCGACTCCAAGGGCAATAACCTAGGGCAGGAATTCCAAGTCAACGAATCCACGATGTACAATCAGCGAACGCCTTCGGTGGGCGCTCTGAGCGGGGATCGATTCTTAGTGACATGGATCTCAGAGCGATCTCGGGGCATCACGACTGACGCAAGTGCCCCGGCGGGTGTCCCTCAAGAACGCAGCGCCGGTCAGAACATTTTTGCCGTGGACGTATTGGCACGTCTGTTCCAGGCCGACGCATCGCCTGCGGGGCCGGAATTCACCGTGAACACGGGTTCTCGCGTGTGTGCCCATCCTTCGATCGCGACTCATGCCAATCATGGCTTCGTCCTGGTCTGGGGAGAAGACAGCGCCGGCTCCACTGATAGTTGGGACGTGGTCGTGCGCGGATTCAATCCGGAAGGAATTCCCTTGGGAGCCGTGACCCGTATGAATGGCAGAATCTACGGGGATCAGTTCTCACCCAGGGTTGCAGCGACTCAATCCGGATACGTGGCGACCTGGACAAGCCTGGCACAGGATGGCTCCATGGAAGGGGTATTCGCCCGGGTCTTGGGTTCAGACGGATTAGTCCTGGGCGAGGAATTCCAAGTGAACACTTCCACGGCCAACAAGCAAATCCAGGCTGTGCCGGCCTCGGATGGCCAGAACAACCTGCTTGTCGTTTGGTCGGGATTTTCGATCGGAAGCGCCTTCGATCTCTACGCGCAGCGTTACAGTTCGGCTGCTTCCCTGCCCCAGCCCCCCGCTCCCAACGCGCATGCATTAAGTGCTTCCAAGATTCTCGTCACTTGGCCGGAACTTCCGGGGTATCCCGGAGCCAGCTATGAGCTTCAAGCGGGTGATCAAACCATCTCCGTCAATGGCAATTTTCACGTGATGACCGGGCTTGCGCCTGAGTCCACCTACGCATTCCGATTAGCCTATAAACTTCCTGACGGGACCAAGTCCGTTCTTTCCGCCCCTTCCAGCGCCAAGACCTGGGGTGAAGACAGCAACGGAGATGGCCTCCCGGACGATTGGCAGGCTTCCTTTTGGGACAGTACCATTGCCTCGGGGACAGGCGGAGCGGATGATTTTGACGGCGATGGCGCGACGAACTTCCGGGAATTTCTGGCCGGAACGAATCCCAAGGATCCTCGGAGCTCATTGAAACTGGAACTCCGGCAGACCGGGCAGGGACTCATGGTGGTTTGGAATACTCAGCCCGGCTTCATTTATCAGCTCCAAAGCTCGGCGGACGCCCAGAACTGGGCGAACGTGGGGGCGAGCCGTTTCGCCGCTGGAAACACGGATTCCGTTCTGGTGAACCAATCCAGTCAAGTCAGCATGTTCCGGGTGGTAAGAATTCGATAACATTTATGCTTCGCGCACTCGCAAGATTGGCCGCCCTTGCAATGGGGCTCATCTCCCCGGTATGGATCCATGCCTTCTCCTTGCAGGGGGAGTATGCAGCCTACCATGTTGACAGCATTGGCTACACATGGGGCAGGGAAGTCAACACCATCGGTGGACCCATGAACATCGGGGAGGAGTATCGATGGAACGAACCCAACATCTACTATACCTTTGATGAATCCTTCTTGAACTATTTTGGCCAGCGAGGGGTGGATGCCGTCGAATCCGCGATGAGAATCCTGAACGACCTTCCTTCGATGAACGACGTGAATATCGACTCCTTTCCGCTCTACAGCCAAAGGGTGAATTATCAGGCCCAAGCCCTCCGAATGATCGATGTGAAATCCATCGCATTGCAAACGATGGTGGAGGAACTTGGGCTGGGGGATCCGACGCGATATGTGTTTACCCTGCGATCACGATGGACTGCAAACAATGGGACGAGCTACCTCGTCATCAAGAGGAATTTCGACCCGGTAACGCTTCAACCCTCCTCCTACATCAACGGGGCGCTGTGGACTTACTTGACCATTTTCGACAATCAAGACGCACCGATCGCCTACCCGGTCAACCGTCCCGTCGATCCCCTGGTTTTTTCGGATTCTGTGGCGACCGGATTTGGCTGGACCTACAGCCGCTTTACCTTCGGCACCTATTACACGGGCTTGACTCGGGATGACGTCGGCGGCCTTCGCTATGTTTACAATTCCCGAAACTATAACGTCGAAGACCTGGGCACGAACACCATCAGTTCGTTGTTTCCAGGCAGTGGAGGGGTTGGAGGCGGTGGAGGCGGTGGAGGCGGTGGTCTGGCACCACTTCTTCTGGGTCAATCCGATCCTTGGGGATCGCTTTTCGTGGCGAATGGCACCTTCAGTGGAGGAGGGCTGTCTTCCGGATTCCAACCCTGGGGGGCGCTGATTTTCTCGACCAACGCCCTCACGAATACTCTGGGTGGAGGGGTGCTCAATACGAACAACACCCCCCAAAACGCCACAGGAACGATCGGCCTTCGCCCCGGAGTGGGAAAACTGACTTTTCGACGCCTCAATTACGACTCCTTGCTCGGCCAGTTGGTAGATCCCATTCTCGATACCTTTGCCGACTCGGTCGTGCTCAATGGAAGAATGCGGACAGGCGTGGCCACGCGGATCATGCTTACACCTGACATCATTATTTCCGCAGCCGACCTGTCAGGACGGAGTCCCGGTGGGGGCCCCAATGTCGATGATTACTACTTTGCGATTCGCAGTGAGGGATATGTGAATCTCGACCAGCAGAACGGGACGGAGGAACTCGATGGCCCTGGCGTGACCCGGGGACCTGTTGTCCTCACCTACAACAGTGTGGGTCCGTTTTTCTTGAACGCCCAGCCAAGCTTTCTCGGTGAAGGTTCCTTCGGCTACTCCTTTGTGTGGGGCTCATTCGACAGCTCAACGAACGCGCCTACGCTTTATCCGCTAGGGGCAAGCATTCGGGAACTTGAGAACCTTGTAGGGGGCGCCAGATAGCTTAACGTGGAGACGTTTATCCGGACTATGATCAACAAATTTCTCGCTGCCGCTTGGGTTGCTCTTCCGTTTGCGGCTGCCGCCCAAACCGTACCACTTTATGAGAATCGGGGCAGTGTCAATACTCCTCAGGTGGACGCGGCTGCTCTTCATAACCTCGGGACATTCACTGTTTCAGTCACTCAACCTTACGAAACACTCAACACGCTCAACTACACTAATGCAGCCAACGCCTTGATGCAGGGCGGGGTGGGCTTTCAGTTCTCGTATTCGACGGAACGCGGCAGGGTGCCGGCGGCCAATTTCATCAACCGAGGATCGGTTTCAGCTGGCAATACAAGCTTCAATTTCGGCGACTCGGGCATCAGCTTCGGTGGGGCTGTTGCGTTGACCCTTCCAACCTCCTACTTGCTCATCTCCGCCACGAACGTGGTCAATGCCGGTCACCTCACGGTGACTGCAGATGGCTTGCTCAGCATCAAAGGCGACCAAGTCAATCTTGCGCGCGGGGGACTCCGCAGCGGGGACATTCCAGGCTTGGTTACACCCGGCATGCGAGGAACGCTGTTGGGGGATTCCCTTTATCGACCTGCAGAAGGGGTTTCGGAAATTCATGCGGGTATCGGAGCAAATAACAACTTCGAAGGACGGGGGAGCATTGAAACATCGCTGATTCAAATGCCGGCGCCGACGTCCGGAAGGCATGAGGTCCTGAACAATTTGCGCACAAACCGGGTCACGGTGGGGAGTCCACCGAACATATACGCCGCCTGGGCGATGACCAATCGCGTCACCCCCTCCAATTATACTCATCAGGCCGTCTTCGTCGCGACGAATAATCCGGATCCCAATTTCGCCGTGAAAGTGAAATGGGGCCGAAGCACCGACCCGGATGCGACACGAGATGCAAGGATGCCCATCGTGGAGCTGAGTCTTTGGGATATCGATGCCGTCACCGGGTTGCCCGCCACCAACTTTATCTATATTCTTGATAGCACCGCCGTCATCACCAATCTGATCTACCTCACCAACCTGTTTTCGGACACCATCTTGCGGCCCTCCACCCTCGAAATCTCACGGTCAACCCCATTGGAGTGGCGAGCCGCGGCCGAGGGTAACGCGCCTTTTGCCAACACGCTTTTCGTTTCACCCGATTTTCCCAGCACGACGGTCACGAATTCCTACGCCGCTTACTCCGCTCAAGTCGGCTCCGCGGCGGCCGCTGCTTCAGGATTCTTCGGCGGATTCTACTTCGGTGGGTTTCAAGATGCGGGATTTCTCACTTCACCGGTGCTCAACGATCCCACCAATTTGCCGGGAAGGGTGCAGATTGAAGCCAAGAACCTTGACTTGAGCCTTCTTCGTCTGAAGTCCGACGGACTCCTGAGCATCAAGGCCGACAATGTTCAGGGCTCGGCGCCCACTCGCATCGACTCGCCCCAGGTCTTTTTTGACCTGTCCACCACCAATTCGCTGCTTTCCATCTCCAATGTCATTCCCGAATCGATTCGACGCTTGGACGGATTGGTTAATATTTACAGCACCGTGTTCACCAATCAGTTGTTGAGCGTGATGAACACGAACACGGCCGATCCGATGGATCCCGCTGGTTTTGTGACGAACACCATCGATGTCAAATGTCACGCCCTCATCGTTGATCCACTCTTTAGCACCCTGCGCTCGGTGGGGGTTCGCGAGGTGAAACTCAAGGGACCCAGCATCCTGATTGCGGATAAATTCTCGGTGTCCGGCAATTTAATCATCGACTCCGAAAGCTTGACCACCACCACCAATTCCCTGGTGGCCATGACGGGGGATCCGAACCTGGATATCACCAATGTTCCCCGGCTCAGGAATTGGACGAACGGGGGGCCTTTTCAGGTCGGGAACGCTATCGAGCTTGTTCAGAAGGATACGAACGGGGTTCCGCTGCTCCAAAATTTCTTCAACCGGGGCACCATCGCAGCCACTACGATGTCTCTCGCGGGGGAATCTTTGGAAAGTGTCGGTGTGATTAATATCGGGAGAGGTCCGCTTTCTTTCTCGGCGAATAGCATCAAGCTGAGCGGAGGGAGAGCCAGCAGTTCCGGTGACATCCATTTGGAAGGCGCTGATCTCAAGATTCGAAATGTCACGATGCAGGCAGGCGCGCTCGCGGGCATTAATTATACCTTGGGCAGCCTAAACTTGAAGGCGACCGAGCGACTGAGCGATGGCGGCGGGGATGCGCGCAACAACGTCACGGTCTACAACGGGTTCAACCTTCTTTCAAGTCCGCACGAGGGAGACTTGTTTGGAACGAAAATTCGCTCGATCGCGCCGCGATATGTCGATGTGCAGCATGTTTGGGCCGGAAAAGACCGCGGCCCGGGAGCCGATGGATTTTCGAATAATGTCGTGATCGGCAATTTGATTTTGGACGGAGACTTCAATTCCCGGTTCACGTTCCGGGGCACCAGCGAGAAGAACGCGATCTACGTGGATTTTCTGGAGTTGGCGAATCACGCCACGAATCTGAGCACGAGCCTTAATTTGGAACCCGGCTTTAAACTCTACTTTGGCGCGGCTAATGTTGCTGTGGAAGGGTTGGATGGGGCCTTTGATGGAAGAGTGCAGTGGGCGCGAAGCTTCGCCGGCCCGCTCAGTTCGACCAATGTCACTCTCGCGAACGGCCAAAAGTTTACGGTGAACAAGTCGGTCTTCACGAGCGCCACTATCGACTCCGATGGAGACGGACTGGTGAATCGCGTGGACCCATCTCCCTTTGACGGAGTCCGCATTCTCTCCGCCGGCATCACGAATTTGGCTACGGCGACCACCTTCATTGCCTGGAACGCCGCTCCTCAGCTCGAATACACGGTGGAATGCAAGTCCAACCTTTCCTCCAACCAATGGATCTCTCTGACGAACGTCATCAATTTGGAGAAGACGAACACCGTGGTGAGGGCATTTGATCCGAATCCCCCCTCAGGAGGCGCCCAGAAGTTCTATCGGGTGCGTTATAACCCTTAGTTTTCCCAGGGGATCCCTGGGAATTGGTGCGCGAGAGAGGACTTGAACCTCCACCCCTTGCGGGACCAGATCCTAAGTCTGGCGCGTCTGCCATTTCGCCACTCGCGCGACGCGAAGGGTAAGCTAAGGGATTCAGCCGGTCCCATCAAGTACTGGTCGTTGGGAGCGTCGCGGGTGGTTTCGTTGAAGCTGGAGCAAAAAGAGCTGCGTGGGATTGCCCGAGCGGAGGATGCTCCCGACTAATCGGCACCACCTGTTCTCCCCTGGAGCGGGTGTGGGAGAAGTCTCCCTTCAGGCCCAAAAGAAGCTGCTGCGAGTGGCTTTCAGCACAGTCGCCCTCCGAAGACGTCGGAGCGCGGCTGTGTCGCAGACCAGCCGCAGCAACATCCGAACATCGAGACGCACTGGGTTTTTCCGCGAGTCCCGGGTTGGCGAAGCTGCTGCGAGTGGCTTTCAGCACAGTCGCGCTCCGAAGACGAATCACTCACGAGATCCATAAAGGATAGGTCTCGTTCTTCGTCCTGTCTTTCTC
>VHDF01000093.1 GCA_016871495.1 Verrucomicrobiota bacterium
CTTGCTTTGCATGTCCAGCGGCTCCCCGTGCACCCCGATGTTGTTGGTAGGGCGGGCCTGTCCCAGCCCGCCGCCCACGGGATGCAAAACATCATGCTCCGGCGGCGCGCCGGGACGGATGCGCCCTACCTGCATCACCGGCAACATCGGGATGCACCGAGCGGCTCCTCCGCATCCGCAAGTCGTCGATCGGATCGCGACCGACGATGGACTCACGCCAAAATCGCTTGAACGACCTCGCCTTCCACATCCGTCAGGCGGCGTTCCAAGCCGTTGTGGTAGTAAGTCAGTTGCTCATGCTGCAATCCCAGCAAGGCCAGAATCGTGGCGTGAAAATCATGCACGGATACCACATTCTCCCGCGCTTGGTACCCCCACTCATCCGTCGCACCGTAACTGAATCCCTTCTTGACCCCCGCGCCCGCAAGCCAGCACGTGAACCCGCTGGGGTTGTGGTCACGCCCCATCGCTCCCTTCTGGAAGGTCGGCATCCGCCCGAACTCCGTGCACCAAACAACCAGGGTCTCCTCCAGCAACCCTCGCTGTTTCAAATCGACCAGCAATCCCGCAGTCGGCTTGTCGAAAACGGGTCCATGGACGCTGTATTGATTGAAGAGATCCTTGTGTCCATCCCAATTGCTGACGCCCTCGCCGCCGGTCTGGTAAGCTCCGTTGAAGAGTTGCACGAAGCGAACTCCTTTCTCGATCAATCGACGGGCCAGGATGCAATTGCGCGCGTAGGCGGCGCGGGTGTCCTTGACTTTCGTGCCACCCTCGTCGGCGCCATACAACTTCAAGATATGCGCCGGCTCTCCGGCAAGGTCCGCCACCTCTGGAACCGCCAGTTGCATGCGCGCCGCCAGTTCATAACTCGCGATCCGCGCGGCCAGCTCCCCGTCTCCGGGAAACTGCTCGGCGTGCGCCTGATTCAACGATTGCAAGAAATGGCGCGTGGCCGCGTCAGTGCTCACGGAAACCCCCTCGGGACGGGACAAATTACGAAGAGCCCGGGTGGCGCTGAACTCCGTTCCTTGAAACGCGGCCGGCAGAAATCCCGGCGACCAATTGTTCACGCTGTTTTGCGGTTTGCCCCGCGGATCCGGAATCGCCACGTACGCCGGCAAACTTTGGTCCGCACTGCCTAACGCATAGGTCACCCACGCCCCCAGGCTCGGGAATCCATCCAAGGTGTAACCGGTGGACATGAAATTCTCGCCCGGCCCATGCGTGTTGGTCTTGCCTCGCATGGAATGGATGAAGCAAAGCTCGTCCGCCAATTCAGCCAGGTGCGGAACAAGCTCCGAAATCATCTTGCCGCTCCGGCCGCGTGGACGAAATTCCCAGGGGCTCTTGTTCAATGCCCCTTGAGCTCCCTGGAAAGTGATCAACTTTTCCTGTCCCGGCATGGACTGTCCGTGCCTGCGAATCAGCTCCGGTTTGTAATCGAAAGTATCGAGGTGGCTGCAGGCGCCGCTGCAGAAAATCACCAGAACATTCCGAGCCCGCGCCATCTCTTGCGGAGGACGAGGCGCGTAGGGCTTTCCCGCCGCGAGGCCCGGTCGAAAGGGCTCCTTTTTCGCCACCCCGGCGCCGAGCAAACCGCCGCGCTGCAGCAAATGAACCAGGGCCACCGCCCCCAATCCGTAGGCCGACCGGCCCAGGAAACGCCGCCGGTCCAGAAGGGGATGCCGGATGTTGTTCAACCCGGACTCCACGCCCGTCTCCGCTCGAGCACCCACCTGCGGCTGTCCAGACTCCTGACTCATGGAATAAACATGAATTCGTTGGCGTTCAGCAGCGCGCGGCATAAAGCCGGCCATCCTTGTTCCTGGACAAATCGCAGCGCCCCAACCCGCTCCGAATCCGCGGGGTGCCTCCCCATCGACAGCTTCCAAGCGAGATCGATTTGATGTCCTTCCATCGTTCCTCGACTCATCGGGCCGCTCGAGTTCACCGAAGACCTCGTGTTCAACGATCGAGAAACCTCGGACTCCAACCTCGCCGCGAAACGATCCGCCATGCTCATGACAAACCGGCTGTTGAACAAATTCAGCGCCTGCAAAGGAGTGGTGGATATGGAGCGCTTCGGGATGGTCAGGCTGCCGTCCGGACAATCCAAGGATCCGAAAATACCGTCCTGTTCCATGCGCACTTTGAAGGCGTAAACCATGCGGCGCCACTCGGCGGGGCCAAAGGTTTCCCGCGGATGATAGTGGTAGACATTCTCACGATCGACCTCGTGCAAATAGAAACCCGGCCCCCCCCCGGTTTCCCGCAACGCTCCAGCCACCGCCAGCATGCTGTCGCGGATGGCCTCCGCCTCGATCCGGCGGGGTGCGAAGCGCCAGAGCAAGCGATTGCCCGCATCCTTGGCCAGTCCTTCGGCGTGAGGCGCGCTGGATTGCCTCCACGTGGCGGACCGCAATATCATTCGATGCAGATGCTTCACGCTCCACCCGCTCTCCACGAATTCCCGGGCCAGCCAATCCAGCAACTCCGGATGACTCGGCCGCGCTCCATTGCGGCCGAAATCATTGGGAGTGTCCACCAACCCCACGCCGAAATGATACTGCCAGACACGATTCGCGAAAACGCGCGACGTCAAGGGATGCTCCGCGTCGGTGATCCAATCCGCGAGTTGAGCGCGGCGGTCGCGTTCGGGCGCGTTGGTGGCGAGGTTCAAGGGTTTGAACATCGCGAGCGTGCCCGGTCCGATGGTCTCACGCTTCTGCATGGGATCCCCACGATGCAGCCGGTGTGTTGCCGGCGGTTCGACAAAAACCCCGGCATACACCTGATCTCCCTTCGACGCGGCATCCCTCGCCTTCCGGGCCTTTTCGAACTCGGCCAGCCATGATCGAGCCTCGCGAGCCTCCGACTGCGGGAGATGGTCGAATCGGTATTGAGGAGGAGCAGGCGGATCGGTTTTTCCCTGGAAAGGCTCCCGATCGTCGGAACTGGCAACCTCCCGCCAATCCCGTGCGTCCAACGAAACTTCGATCTTGTACCGCGTCGCCACCCGGTCACCAAACTGGCCGTCGCGATCCCGCCCCCACACCATGCGCTCCAATCGCTCATTCCTCGGCAAATCGATGCGCACCCAGCCTTTCCCTCCCTCGTCAGAAATCCAGGAAAAGCTATTCCCGAATTTGCCGTCGTTGACGTGTTCGAGCCGGTGCATTTCAAATCCCCGCAGGGTACCCGAAGCCAGGGCCTTGGCACCCGCGGTGGCGGCCGCAACATTGCGATCACCGGCCCAAACCTCCAACTCGTCCAGGCAGGGCTCGCCCGAATTCGACGCCAAGATGGTGAAACGAACATGCCGGGCTTCCACCGGCTCAAATCTTTCCTCATTCCTTTGAGCATTGACCGCAGGCCGTTTCACGCCAGTGGACTTCGTCCCCGCGGCTGTGACCGCAGAAGGAACGAGGTAGGGCGCGAGTTTGCGTTCCCACTCCGACACGCGAGCCTCCCAGTATTCCCGGCGTTCCTTTTGAGGGGGAGTCGCCGGCAAAGACCGTTCGCCATGCTTGACCCCGGCAAACAGCGCCGCCATCGCGTAGTATTCCTCATGGGCGATGGGATCAAATTTGTGCGCGTGACAACGAGCGCAGCCGAGAGTCAGCCCCAGGAAGGCCGTGCCGGTCGTGCTGACCATATCGTCGATCTCATCCGCCCGCTGTTGCGCGGTCAGGGCCGGATCCGGACTCCCCACGATATCCACCGGCCCACCGACAAGAAATCCTGTCCCGACGTCCACTCCAAACCGGTCCCCCGCGATCTGTTCGCGCACGAACTGGGCATAGGGCGTGTCACGATTGAAGGAGGCAATGACATAGTCCCGGAATCGCCAGGCGTTCAACCTTTCCCGATTCGTCTCGAATCCGTTGCTCTCGGCGAACCGGACGATGTCCAGCCAATGCCGCCCCCACCGCTCCCCGTAACGCGGGTCTGACAAGACACGCTCCACGAGCCGTTCGTACGCCCCCGGACGGGGATCGGACATAAAAGCATCGACCTCGGCCGGGGTCGGCGGAAGTCCCAGCATCACGAAATGGATTCGTCGCACCAGCGCCGATCGGGACGACTCCGAAGCGGGACGCAGCCCGGCTTGGCTCAATCGATGCCGCACGAAGGCATCGATGGGATTGGAAGACGAGGAAATCCCCACCGGGTCGATCGGGATCTCGGGACGCCGGACCGGTTGAAAAGCCCAATGATTGGAAGAAGAGGAGTCGGCCCTGGCGAAACTCAAGACCAGGACCAACGCCCATGCCAAGCCGAGGACCTTCCAAACCGCCCGGCGCAAGGGGGCAACCTTCACCAAGTTGAGAGGTCGTGCCATGGTGGCCGGTGCTCCCACGCCTTCGTACCGGTGGGCTAAATCAACACGGGCAGAGAAATGCGGCACCACGTTACTCCATCGGAATCGAGGTTCGTTCCGAAAGCCAAATCATGTCTTGATTGTTGGGGGAGGGAACCACAAGGGCCATGCTCTGATTCTTCCAGGGCAGCTTGGTGCGGCCATCAAGCCACTTGTGAATTTCAACGTGCCCGTCGGCAAAACTCATGCCCCCCGATCCGTTGTGAGTGCTGGCCGGATAGTCAATGATGAAGACTCGGGACCCGGAAATGCCGTCATTCATCGCCACCGCCACATCGCCAAAATTGATGCTGTCCGGGTGCTCATCGATGAAAACGAACGCCTTGGATGCACCCATCGGCTGAATGTCCGAAAGTTTCTTGAACACCCGGTATTTCTTTTTCGTAAGATAGCTCAGCCAGTCGTCGCGCGAGTTCATGGCCTGGCTGAGCGAGAGGCTGCGCACTCGGGCGTGTTTCTGGCCGCGGATGTTCACATAGCTGCGATCGGCCGGACAACGATACACGCCGGGCGACTGGGTGTAGCGCGCCAGTCTGGCGTAATCCGGATTCATCAGGCCGGCGAGATTGGTGTTGTGCGGATTGCTGCCGCTGTAGTCGAGAACCCCGCGAACCCATCCCGCGCCGTCCGCGGTCAGATCGTTCCACACCAATTGATCCGCGTGATCATCGGCGTACATGAGCCAGGCCAGGGTCAATTGTTTCTGATTGCTCATGCAGAGCGCGCCGTGCGCCTTCGTCTTGGCCTTGCTCAAGGCCGGAAGGAGCATGCCCGCCAAAATCGCGATAATCGCAATCACGACGAGCAGCTCAATCAGAGTAAAACCACCCCAACCCCGCCCCAGTGTCCTTTGCCCGGCCATCGTTCTTGGTAAAGTCAGCAATGTCTTCATGACAGGATTCTTGGATTGTCAATCACACTTTAAGTCGATCCGGCTTGTTCAAGCAACCCTGGATTCCAATGCTCCGAGGCGTCCTGTGTATCCCGATGTTGTTGGTAGGGCGGGCCTGTCCCAGCCCGCCGCCCACGGGATGCAAAACATCATGCTCCGGCGGCGCGCCGGGACGGACGCGCCCTACCTGCATCACCGGCAACATCGGGATGCACCGCGAGGCGTCCTGTGCATCCACAGGTTGTCGGTGATGCACGCGGCAGCGCCGGGGCGCGGCGTTCACGCTGCTTCAGGGCGTGTCTTCAAAGTTGCAGGGCAGGTTCAACGGGCATGCGTGCTGCCCGGGCGAAGTCGTCCACTCACGGCGGGCCCTGGAGCGGGAGGAGATCGCCGCGGCAGGTTGGCGCGAGCGGAAGCGCCGTGAACGGCGCGCCCCGAAAACTCGCGGATGCACCGCATTGCGTCTCCAAAGTCCATCCGCTTCTGAGCTCGCGGATCGCGGCCGCGGACTCTATGAATGGCGCATGAGCCCTGCCTCCAAGCTTCTTGACGTGGTGGTCCTCGCAGTCCTTTCGGCTACAGTCCAACTCGGTTCGACCGCCGCTGCCGAGTGGCCCGTCTATGGCGGTACACCGGGAGGCACCCGCTGGTCCCCGCTTAGTCAAATCAACATTACCAACGTTCACCTCCTCAAACCCGCCTGGATCTATCGCTGCGACGACATGCGCCCGCGCCCGCCGTCCACCATCGAATGCAACCCCCTCATCCTGGATGGCACCCTCTACCTCACCACCCCGGGACTCAAAGTCGCCGCTCTCGAAGCTGCCACCGGACGCGAAAAATGGATGTTCGATCCCTGGAACGGTGGACGCGCTTCCGGAGTCAACCGAGGTCTGGCGATTTGGACGGATGGAAACGACCGCCGGATCTTCACGGCTGCCGGCCCGCACCTCCTGGCCCTGGACGCCAGGACCGGTCGCCTCGTCGAGAGTTTCGGCAATGCGGGCCGGGTGGATATGCGAGAAGGACTGGACCGCGAGCTCCTCCGTCAATCCCTCGGCCTGACCACACCCGGAGTCGTTTATCGCGATCTTCTCATTGTCGGTTCCCAAGTGGGCGACAGCCCCAACGCCAGGGTGCCGGGGCACATTCGAGCCTATGATGTGCGAACCGGACGACGACGATGGATCTTCCACACCATCCCACATCCCGGGGAAACGGGTTATGAAACCTGGCCCTCGGAAAACTGGAAATGGGCCGCCGGTTGCAACGCGTGGGGCGGATTTTCGCTCGACCCCGAGCGCGGACTTGTCTTCTGCGGCACCGGTTCACCCGCCTACGATCACTATGGTGGAGATCGTCATGGCATGAACCTCTTCGGAAACTGCGTCCTCGCGCTGGATGCCCTCACCGGAGTGCGACGCTGGCATTTCCAAGTGGTTCACCATGATCTTTGGGACTACGATCTCCCCTGCCCCCCGGTGCTGGGCCGCATCCATCAGGACGGCAAGCCCCGCGATGTGGCCATTCAAGCCACCAAGACCGGCCATGTTTTTGTGCTGGACCGGACGACGGGAGAGCCGGTTTTCCCCGTCGAAGAGCGCCCGGTGCCGGCGTCACAAATCCCCGGAGAACTCGCCTGGCCCACGCAGCCCTTTCCAACACGCCCTCCCCCCATCGCGATGCAAGGCCTCACCCTGGACGAGGTCACGGATCTCTCCCCCGCCCATCGCCGCTCCGTGCTGGATCAACTGCGCACCATCAAGCCGGCCCCGTTGTATGCGCCTCCAGCCTTGGAACGGACCGTCGTCATGCCTCAATTCAACGGCGGAGCCGAATGGGGCGGACAAGCCTTCAATCCCGACACCGGCTATTTTTTCGTCAACACCAGCAACGAGGCTGAATGGATGTCCATGACCCCCGCCCGACCGACGACCTCGATCACGCTCAACGCGCTGGGCGAACATCTTTTTTCGACGCTGTGTTCAACCTGCCACGGATCCACCACCGCGCTTGCCCCCGGAACACCCCCGCCACCGTCACTCGATGGACTGGCCCGGCGCGTGCCCAAAACCGATACCGCCAAACTGTTGGAAACAGGCCGGAACCAAATGCCCTCCTTCGCTTCGCTCTCGGAACTGGAACGACGCGCCCTCGTCGCTTTTCTCTATGCCGAAGGCCACGACACCTCACTCGACCCCAAGGAGATCAAAATCGATTGGGCGGATCGAATTCGATTCGTCGATACGGGGCACAAAGATTTCCGTGATCACGAGGGTTACCCCGTCAACAAACGTCCCTGGGGAGTTCTCTCGGCGGTCAACCTCAATCAGGGCACGATAGCCTGGCAAGTGCCCCTTGGAACGTATCCTGAATTGGAAAAACGAGGGTACTCACCCACGGGAACTTTCAACATCGGCGGCCCTATCGCGACGGCCGGCGGATTGGTGTTCATCGCTGCCACCCGGGACGAACGTTTCCGCGCCTTCGATCAGCGCGACGGCAAGGTACTTTGGGAATTCCAACTGGATGCCGGAGGCTACGCCACACCAGCCACGTTCGAGGCCGGCGGACGTCAATACGTCGTCGTCGCGGCCGGTGGAGGTGGCAAAGCCGAAACCAAGCCCGGCAACGCGTATTGGTGCTTCGCCCTCCCGAAATAGCGGTGCGGATCATGACCATGGCCGTTTTAAGGATTAGAACTCCTCCGGGCCGGGGTGCGGGACGGTGAGTGGCTTCAGCATCAAGTCAGTCGGGAGGATGAACGGACCCATGCTTGGAGCGGAACGGAGTCTCCTTCTCCCCACGAACGACGAGTCCAGTCGCGCCCCTCATCCGCCAGCCTCGCGCATTTCACTCCGGCACGTTCCAAGCTGATTCGCCCGATTCCACACCCCAGTCCTGGCCGAAAAACCCCGCTCCCAACACACCGTCCGGACCCTCGCGCAACGTGCGGGGAGTCCAGACGGTCCAGTCCGGCAGCGCTACCCCGGCCAGGAAGTAGGGAATGCGGTCCGTCAGCCTCAATCCCACCAACCCCGTCCCGGCCACCACCGCCACACAGGCCCGGTGGCTTCCCGGACGCGGACGCAAAAACAACGCCGCCAAATCATCGCCCCGCCTGGTCTCTCCTCCCACCACAAGGTGTCCCCGGCGCACCTGAACCGGGCTGACACCCAAGAGCGGTTCCCACGCCGCGTTCGCGTCCGCGTGTCCATAGAGGATGACAGACCGATCCGAATCTCGCCGCGGGTCGAACTCCAGATCAGGCAGGACATCCACACTTCCGTTTCCGCGATACCAGAAGCTCTCGGCGTCAAACCGGGCTTTGGCATAGGCCCACGCGTTCTCCTCCGGCGTCCCTTTTGTCCCATACACAAACATCATCCGATGCCGGAAGGCTTCCTTGAATGGACCATTGCGGTGCGGCCCTTTCCAATCGAGAGAGACGGGGTCCGATTCTCTCCACGACCCGCCTTCCTTGCGGAAATGAACAAACCCAAGTCTCCTCGGCGACAACTTCGCGAGGGTCTGGCCATCGATCACAAACGAGGGCGCTTCGCCCTTCGGCGCCCAATCCCACGCGAAGGAAAGCCGGCTCGCATTGTCCGTGCTGGCGACGATGCGCCTCGAGCCGCCATCCCATTCGGCCCGCACCGTGCTCGGCGCGAGAAATCGCTCCTGCGCTTCAATGCCGAGCCAATGCGCCCGCGCGGAAATCCCCGGGTTGGTGGTCGTGAATTGCACCGAAGTCACCGATCCGGCGCTCGGAATCCGGCGGCGAGCAAACAGGTCGAATAGCGGAGGCCAGTCCACACAGGCATTGCCCCACCAATGACCCGCGCCCGGCTGTTCGTGATATTTGAAATCCCGGTGAAATTTCTCCAACACGCTCCGCATGGTCCGCGCCTCGCGCACAGGCACGTTGTCGTCCGCGTCTCCATGCAACACGTACACTCCGTGATGAAGATAATTGCTGGACATCGCCAGCGTGTCGCTCGGCGTGGACGCCCGCCGCAACAGGCTGCGCACCGCGTTGGTGGAGTCGTCCCGCCGTCCGCCCGCATACGAGAAAAAACTCACCCAGCCCGCGCTCGGTGCGACGGCCGCGAATCGATCCGGAAAATGCGCCGCCAGTTGCCACGCTCCGTGCCCCCCCATCGAATGTCCCGTCAGGAAGGTGAGCGAGCGATCCGTCCCCAGGGTCTCCTGGGCCAAACTCAGAACTTCCATCGCATCCATGCGCCCCCAGTCTTCCCAGTCGAATCCGTACGGACGCCGATTCGTCGGCGCCACGAGATGAGCCCAGGTCTTCGGCGTGTAAGCATCGGCCTGGCCCTGCGCCTCGACGCTCGCCCCATGAGTGCTGAGCACGAGCGCCAGGGGACGCCTGGCGTGGAGGTCAGGAAGCGCCGGATTCAGAGCATAATACTGCACGCTGCCGTCAATCTCACTGACAAAGGTCACGCGCCGGGTCTGCCCGGGCTCCCGCAGCCGCAACGAAACGGACTTGCGGTCCCGATGATCATGGCTCCGCCTGTGTCCACCGTTCAATTCGAGCATGAAATCAACACGGTTGGTGGCCGCCACGCCCGAGTGCCGGATCTCAAACCCGACCTTGCGCGTCGTGAGCGGCGGTATCGTTGGCAGACGCGTCGTGGAGGCCCGGCCGCCTGGGGATTGGCTCCGCAAAGTCAAACCTCGGGCATCTTGGGTCGTCGCATTCACGACCAGCACGGCTCCCCGGGTCTCCATGCGTTCGCCCCGCACCAAGTCCGGCAGAGTCGGATCACGGAGGTCGAAAAACACGGAACTCGGTGGTCTGACCAACTTGGCCCGCAACGAACCGCGCCCCGTTGCGAAGAGAAACTCATTGGTTCCCCGCCGAAGCTGCACCGGCAAGGCCACATACCCGTTCTGATACACATCGCCCGCTCGCGGTTCGCCGTTGACATACACCAAGTTGTGGCCACTGGCCTCCAACAACATGATGCGCTCTTCATCCGCGGTGAGGGAGACAAAGAAATAGCCCCCGCGAAATGCGGTGCCGAAAAAAACACCGTTCGTATCCGCCACCACTCTCTCCCAGGCAACTCGATGGGTTCCGTCCGAAGCCAGAGTTTCGCCCTCCCTCGGCGCTTTCCACTCGCCCGTGACCATCAACCGTTCGACCTCGTCCGGACGAAACGCCACGCGACCGGCCCTTGCTCCACCGCGAAGTCCAAGGCCGGAGGTGAATTCGATGTCTCGCTGCACCGGCGTCGAGCCGCCCCAGACGAAACCCCAAGCCCAGACAAGGCAACTCGCGATGAAAGCACGTTGAATCACGATGGGCATGAGGCCGAAGGTTAAGCCACCCGCAGACCATTGGGAAGCAAGTGATCACGGGGATCTTGCTCGATGGATTCAAAGTCGACGCCGACGTCCTCGTTCGCCCACATGGCAACCGAAACAACCCATCATGTTTTAGACTTATGATTATGATTTACAATACTTATCAATTGTCCTTGACCTCATTGCTTAATAAAAAGTGCTCGACTCCGATGGAACTGGTGTGCGAGTTTGACGGAGTTACTCGATTCGATCACCTCCCCCGGGGGAGTATTGTCTCGCGAACGTGTCGCGTTGGCGAAACATATCTGCCGAGGAGGGCGTGGATCGCATTGAGATTTGGCATCCCTCCTGGCAGAGGGGGCCATGGCGGGTTTTGGCGATGTAAACCGTGTGTCATCCCAAAACCCGCCTCTTTTTTTGTCAAATTCCATCGGCTGGCTTGATGATTCCCTTTGGTTCCCGCCAGGTTCTCTGGCCATGGACGATGTCGTGCGCAGCGAGTCCACGTTCGACCTGCCTCACTCGGCGGCAGATCTTTGGTCTGTTCTCAGCAAGACCGATTGGCTCAACCAATCCCTCGGACTTCCCCCCGTCCATTACTCCATCAAGGCAGCCCCTCACGGCGAGCGCCTCGCTCTACGGCATCGCATTGGAATGGAAAGAGAACCCGTTCGAATGGTCCGCACCCGATTATTACGAGGTGCATCGAAACTTCCACGGCGGTCCATGGAGCGACGCGGTGATGGGGATGCGATTCGCCGCGGTCGCCCCCAAACAAACCCGCGTCACCGTCTTCAGCTCCATCACTCCTCGCAATGTTCTCGGCTCGCTGATGGCCAAATCTGTCGTGAGCCCCAAGTCCAGCCAGGACATGCAGAAGATCATGCTCCACGCCAGCCAGCATCTGAGCAACCGCGTGGAGCCGATGCTGCCCAACCTGGCCGCCACCCCGAATCGAGAAGAAGCCCTCCAACTGGGCTTGAAACAGCTCCATGCCTCCGCAGCCCCGAAAGACCTCTCCCGGCGACTCGAAATCTGGCTGCGGCAAAGTCCAGACTCCGCCCTCACGCACATCCGCCCTTGGGTCATCGCGCGGGAATGGACCGCGGATCCTTGGAAGGTCCTTTCGCTTTTTCTGGAGGCGACACGAGCGGGGCTCTTCGAGTTTCGTTGGGAAGTCCTCTGCCCGAATTGTCGATCCACCCGCGGGGAACACCTCAAAACACTCGCTGCAGTGCCTTCCCATTCGCACTGCGAATTGTGCCAAATCCGGTTCGATGCGCGCTTCGACCAATCCGTCGAACTCAAATTCAGCGTCCATTCCTCCATTCGTCCCGTTCCCCATGCCGTCTATTGCCTCACCGGACCCGGAGACAAACCTCACATCGTCGGTCAAGCGATCGTGCCTCCGGCTGCCGACAAGGATTGGACTCTGAATTCTTTCGCGGCACCACTGCGGCTCCGCTCCCCCAACGTCACGGGAACGCTGGATTTGACGCCGGAATGGATGGCGTCCGGTCACGGATGGGTGGTTCGAGCCGACCCTCAGGGCTTCGCCACAGCTCGGGGAGCGGGGAAACCCGGCTGCATCCAATTGCAAAACCGGCTGCCTCACCCCGTGCAATTCGTGTTCGAGCGCACGGCGTGGAACCAGGACATTTTAACCGCGGCACAAGTCAGCGGTTGGCAGGAATTCCGGGATATCTTTCCCGCTGAAGTCCTCTCGCCCCATGAGCAGATCACCGTCGGCAGCCAGGTGTTTGTCTTTACCGACTTAAAAGGATCGACCGCACTCTACGAAGAGATCGGGGACCCGCAGGCGTATGGAAGGGTGCGCGATCACCTCGTGACGCTCATCCGCGCGGTGCGCGAGTCCCATGGAGCCGTCGTCAAAACCCTTGGCGACGCCGTCATGGCGGTGTTCGGCACCCTGACGGATGGCCTGAATGCCCTGGATTCGATGCATCGCGGACTCGCGGAGGGGTTCAACCAACCCCGCCAGCACAAGCCGCTCGTGCTCAAGTCCAGCCTGCACGCCGGGCCATGCCTGGCTGTCAACGCGAACGGGAAAATCGATTACTTCGGCAGCACCGTGAATCGCGCCGCTCGCATGGTGGAGTGTTCCTCCGGCCAGGATTTTGTCGTGGCCGACTCGGTCTTTCACCGTCCGGAAATGGGGGACTGGATTTCCAAGCATTCCGCCACCGCTGAGCCCCTCGAAGTCAAGTTCCGCGGCATCGATCCACCCGCCAAAGTCTGGCGCATCAAAGCAGGGTCAACGCCGCCATGAATGCGATCTAAGAACAAACCGGGCCGGGGCGCCCTGGCAGGAATTGGCATCCTCGCGGCCGCCGCGCTTGCCGCGATCCTCCTCAACCTGCCCGCCCCTCGGAAATCCTCGCCGGACCAAACGATTTCCAACTCAGGAACGCCACCCCTCTCCCCCTCCAGTCCCGATTCCAATCGCCTGGCCATCCAGGCCTTTCAGCAGTTGGAAGCCGAACGTTTGGAGCGAGATCGGACGCTCTGGGCGCCCGAGATCAAAGCGCTCGAGTACGGTGCCTTCGTGGTCAACCTGTGGAACTCGCTGCGAGATTCCAATCGAACGGAGGCTGCAATTTCGCACCTTCCCTTCAACCGCCTCTGGGTTCCTTCCAACTCATCCACCACGCGACGGAATGATCGATGGAACTCCGAATGGACCGATTACCCCGCGGCCAGCATCGCCTGGTCTCCGGAGGACTGGCGGAGGAAAGTGGAGACGTGGTTGAAGGCCGGTTGGCGCTTAACCCAATCCGAATGGCATCACACGCGCTTCCAACCCGCATCTGCGAAGCATCCAGCCCGCTCCACCATCGACTTCGATTTCCACCTGATCCAGCACGCCGGAGCCCTGGAAACTCGCGCCGCCTGGTCAGGATCACTCGAAGTCGCCTGGTCCTCCGACGATTCCTCCAGAGCCACACCAGTGCCGGACGAAATCCGCGTCCTCAAACTCCAGACCCAGCAGCGCACCGGCTCACCACTTTTCCAGCCACGCTTCGACCAGAACATCACCATGTCCACGGCCAACAAAGATCAAAGACTCCTGGTCGAGGATCTCAACGCGGATGGACTGCCGGAGATCCTGCTGCCCGGACCCGCGAACATCCTCTGGAATCACGGCCACTTCGATTTCCGCGAGGAATCCCTGTGGCCCCAGGGGCACCGGCAAGACTCCTTTGCCTGCTTGCTCTGCGATTTCGATCGGGATGGACGCCATGATCTCCTGGTGGCGGATCGCACCGGGATTCTCTTTTACCGCGGCATGGGCCGGCCAGGCTTCGCCATCCCGGCCACACGCCTCTGGTCGGCTCCGGAACCCTTGGAAAACCCCTTCGTGCTGACCGCGGGTGACGTCGACCGTGACGGCGATCTCGATTTCTGGCTTGGACAGTACAAGCCGCCGATGATGGCCGGGCAAATGCCAACCCCCTACCACGATGCCAACGACGGATTTCCCTCTTACTTCCTGCTGAACGAAGATCATTCCCGCCTGGTGGACGCAACCCATCGAGCCGGCTTGGGCGATCTCCGTCGTCGCCGGACTTATGGTGCCTCGTTCGTGGACCTGAATGGGGATCGACGCCTGGACTTGCTCGTGGTGAGCGATTTTGCCGGGGCCGACCTCCACCTCAATCGGGGCGGTGGCCGATTCGAATCCACCCCCACCCACCTCCCCGGCGACACCAAGAGCTTCGGCATGTCACTGGTCGTTTCCGATTTCAACGCGGACGGGAACCTCGACTTTTGGATGGCGGGCATGCACTCCGATGCGGCGGATCGCCTGGACGCACTGGAACTCACCGACCCGCGCTTCCCGGAGGATTTGACCATCCGGCCACGCCTGAATTTCGGAAACCGGCTCTTCCTGGCGAAAGAGAAAAAGTTGGTGCAATCCGAACCCCCTGGGATGGGAGCGCTTCGTCGTACCGGCTGGACATGGGGCGCCTCCGCGTTCGATGCCGACTTGGATGGAAACGTCGAACTCCTCGTCGTCAACGGCCATTTGAGTGGAGAGAGCGTGGATGATTACGACTCGGAATACTGGCGGCACGACGTCCATACCGGAACCTCAGAACCGAACCGCGCCGTGGATTGGGTGTTGAATGCTTCCATGGGGAAATGGGCGGCGCGCGGGGGTTCCTACGGTGGACACCAGTTCAATCGGTTTCTGGCCAGGAACGATCGTGGTGTCTGGCAGGATCGGAGTTGGATTTCCGGACTGGCCCTGACCGAAGATTGCCGAAATCTTGTCACCGCAGATCTCGACTTGGACGGCCGGATCGATGCCGTGTTGACCACCCAAGAGGTGGGAAAGGGATTTCGGCAGCGATTGAAGATTTATGCCGGCCAAGGACCACCGGGAAATTGGATCGGTTTCCGCATCCCCCCGACCGTCGCCCGTCGCTCACCTCTCGGCGCCGTGGCCAAACTGACCGAAAAGTCCGGGCGCCGACAAGTCCGCTCGCTCCTCGTGGGCGACTCATTTCTCTCTCAACACCCGATTTCCGTTCACTTTGGACTGGGTGATGGCGGAGTCGAAAAGTTCGAGATCGAATTCCCCGATGGCCATGTTGAATCCTTTGACCAGTCCGCAACAGGCCGCTGGCAGAGTTTGCCGGAACGTTGAATCTCACGACTAACTTGATGCTCAAGTTAGTCGGGAGGTTGAAATATCCGAACCCTAGGCTCGCTTTTTTGAGAGATCCACCGCCATCATCCCTCATGCCTTCCAGACGACAATTCTTGGGCCAATCTCTCCCCGGGATCACCCTCCTGGCCGCGGGCGGATGCATGACGAGCTCCCATCGCGCGAGCAACCTCATCATCGACACTCACCTTCATCTCTGGGACCTGCGCTCACAGCGATTACCCTGGTTGACGAGTGCTCCAACGATTCTGAACCGAACGTATTCGCTCGATGATTTTTCGACCGCCACCAGGGGCCTCAACGTCCGCGCGGTGTACATGGAGGTGGACGTGGAGGAAACCACTTTGGATCAGGAAGCCGACACGATTCTGGATCTCGCCCGGCCCGGCAGAAGCCCCATTCTCGCGGCCGTTCTCGGAGGACGCCCTGCCTCTCCCCGATTGGGGAGTTACCTCACCAGACTGAAGGCGAATCCCGGCTTTAAAGGAATCCGCCAGGTGCTGCATGGCTCCAGCACACCGGCTGGCTATTGCCTGCAGCCCGAATTCGTCCGCGGGGTGCGACACCTTGGAACTCTGGGATTGAGTTTCGACCTCTGCATGCGGCCACGGGAACTTCCTGATGGCGCAACGCTCGCCGCGGCCTGTCCCGAGACGCGTTTCATTCTCGACCACTGCGGCAACCCGGATTTGAAAAGTTTCCGTTCTCCGCGAACGGGAGAATCTCCACCTTTGCACACTTCGGATGAATGGAAACGGTCGATCGAAACCCTGGCGAAACGTTCCAATGTGATCTGCAAAATCTCGGGTATTGGCGCCGGACTCGTGCCCGGCGCGGGCGCCGAAGAACTGGCGCCGGCCGTGAATCACTGCCTCGATTCATTCGGCCCCGACCGAGTGGTATTTGGTGGCGACTGGCCGGTTTGCCTCCTCGGGATCACCTATCTCCGCTGGGTAGAGCATCTGCGGGAGATCACCTCCGCACGCCCCGAATCCGACCGGCGGAAACTTTGGCACGCCAACGCGGCGCGATTCTATGGTTTGAAGGTATGAGCCTGGCCCGACCTGCATTTTTTCCCGCCAAGGGGCCTCCGCGTTCGAGTCCGCGCGAGAAATCCCTCAACGCTTGGCGCGGCGTCAATGAACGCGAAACAGCCAAACTGGCAGCCTCTCCGCACAAGAGCGCCGGCGACATTATGCCGTCGGTCTTGAAAGCTATCCGCATGGACCGCCGCCAGACCGAGGCCGAGGTGGCCAAGGCCTGGACCCGCCTCGTGGACCCGGCGGTGGCGGCACACGCTCAACCCGCCGGATTGGCCAAAGGCACCCTTTTCGTCACCGTGGACAATAGCGCATGGTTGAGCGAGATCGTCCGTTATCGACGGAAGGAGATCCTCGAACGTTTGCAACTTGCGTTCGGCAAACAGATGATCGCGAGGATTTCATTCCGTTGCGGCTGATCCTGTTCAAACCCGAATGGCGGGTGCGATCAACTCGGCGAAGGTGAGCGGCGTTTATTTCCCGCGGGACTTGAATCCCGGAACCTGCCGGGCCGGGATGCGGAATGGTGAGTAACTTCAGCACCAAGTGAGTCGGGAGGTGCGAAGATTCATAAAGGCCAATGGCCGTTCTTAAGGTTACGCCCATGCGGAGTGGCTGGCGAAACCTGGTGGGTCTTGATGTTCGGGCTTTGCTGCAGCTGGTCTTCGACACAGCCGCGCTCCGACGTCTTTGGAGCGCGACTGTGCTGAAAGCCAGTCGCAGCAGCTTCACCAGCACAGGACGGTGGAAAAAATAGAGCGTCTCGATATTCGGATGTTGCTGCGGCTGGTCTGCGACCCAGTCGCGCTCCTTCACAATTTCAACACTCCAAACTCATCCCGAGACCGAGCGCTACTCCACCGCCACGTTTTCGGGTCGAGCACCAAGCCTGCTCTCGCCGGATTGCTTCGATGTAATGGCGCGTCTCCAACTCGTGTTCGTTGTCGCGCATGTAGGTGTCCCAATAGTCCAACTGCCAAAACTCGCCGCGCCGGTTCAGTAGGTGATTTGCCTTCCGGGCCGTGTGCTTCTTCCAACTCTCCAGAATCTCAGCCATCGGCGTGGCATCCACCTTTAACAAGACGCGAACGTGATTCGGCATCACTACCCACGCACGCAGATCGTACCGTTGACCGTGGAAACACCGCACCGCGTCTTCGACGATTTGGGCAATCTCAGGCCGACGCAAACGACACTCGCCACGTCCACGGTCGAGGTACGCCTCCAATTCCGCTCGACGCTGGTGGTTATCCTCAATCTTCCAAAGCTGCTCCCACTCGGAGCGAAGCGATTCGGGAAATGAATCAGCGAGACGAAACGTAACGAACTGTGTCAGGCCCGGTTCATCACGATGCGGCAGATAACCGCCCTCGTTCCAGCCGCGAAAGCCTTGTTTGAGAGTTTCAATCTTCCACGGCGACGACCCGCGACGCTTGCCCTGGACCAAATCGCGCACACCGGGATTGTGCGGCGGCCCCGGACGACGCGGTTTGGGGGGCTGACTCACGCCAAACATTGAGCCGGAAAACAAGGAATGCAGCAAGCCTTCGATCGGAGCGCGACTGTGTCCCGCACAGCGGGATCAGTCGCAGCAGCTTCGCCAGCACAGCACGGGTGGAAAAACTAGAGCGTCTCGTTGTTCGGACGTTGCTGCGGCTGGTCTGCGACCCAGCCGCGCTCCGGCGATTCGCTCCATTCAGGCCTTCGCGTAAACCTCTGCGCCCTTCTCCACAAACGCCTTCGACTTTTCTTCCAGTCATTTGCCGTGTGGGCGGGCGTCGGTCAGGCGTAGCCGGCGGGGGAAGGTTTTGGTCAGCCGGATGAGTTGCGCCACTTTGCGGATCTTTTCCGCAAACGGTTCGCGGGCGAGTTTTTGGCGCATCTCGGGTTTCATAACGTCGGCAGCTTCAGATTATGCCGGTGGAGCACGTTTTCCAAATAGGTTTTGTCGAGGTCAGCCTGCTGCTGCAATTGCTCGATGCGCGCCTTGTCCTTGGCCCGGCCCACGCTGGCGGCGATCGCAACGATGTGTTCGGCGCGGAACACTTTGGCGGGCACGCCTTCGTAATCAATCCGCTCGGCTTCACGAACGGCTTCCTCGGTCAATCCGACGGCGGCGAGAAATTGCACGGGAAAGCCGCCCACCAGCAGATGCTCGCGCTCGATCTGCCAGCCTTGCGATTGCAGGTGCGCGTAAATGGCGGGGATGCCATCGGTCAACCCCTCATCTTTGGGGATGAAAAAAATGTCCGCGTCGTAGGTGGTGAACGGTTCGACGTAGTAGATGGCCGCGAGCGCGCCTCCAAGTGCCCAGTCTTCAATCAAATCTGCGGCGACTAATTCGTTCGCGGCGCGCAGCACCGCGGCCAACGGCAAATTGTCGGATGGCGGGTTGATGGCCATGGCCAAGGATTATCAGGCTCACGCCTTCGCGTAAACCTCCGCACCCTTTTCCACGAACTCCTTCGACTTTTCTTCCATCCCCTTTTTCAGCGCTTCTTCCTCGCTTACGCCTTGTTCGGCGGCGTATTTGCGGACGTCCTCGGTGATCTTCATCGAGCAAAAATGCGGGCCGCACATGGAGCAGAAATGGGCGGTCTTCGCGCCGTCCTGCGGCAACGTTTCGTCGTGGAATTCGCGAGCGGTAACGGGGTCGAGGCTGAGGTTGAATTGATCTTCCCAGCGGAATTCAAAGCGCGCCTTGCTCAACGCGTTGTCGCGGTATTGCGCGCCGGGATGGCCTTTCGCCAGGTCAGCGGCGTGCGCGGCGATCTTGTAAGCGATGACGCCGTCTTTCACGTCCTTCTTGTTCGGCAGGCCGAGGTGTTCCTTGGGCGTGACGTAGCAGAGCATCGCGCAGCCATACCAGCCGATCATCGCCGCGCCGATGCCGCTGGTGATGTGGTCGTAGCCGGGCGCGATGTCGGTGGTGAGCGGCCCGAGCGTGTAGAACGGCGCCTCGCTGCACCATTCGAGTTGCTTGGCCATGTTTTCCTCGATCATGTGCATGGGCACGTGGCCCGGGCCTTCGTTCATGACTTGCACGCCCTTGCCCCACGCGCGCTTGGTGAGTTCGCCCTGCACTTCGAGTTCGCCGAATTGCGCCTGGTCGTTGGCGTCGGCAATCGAACCGGGACGCAGGCCGTCGCCGATGCTGAACGAAACGTCATACGCGGCCATGATGTCGCAGATGTCGTCCCAGTGGGTGTAAAGGAAGTTTTCCTTGTGATGCGCGAGACACCATTTGGCCATGATGCTGCCGCCGCGTGAGACGATGCCGGTCATACGATTCGCCGTGAGCGGCACGAAGCGCAGCAGCACGCCGGCGTGAATGGTGAAGTAATCCACGCCTTGCTCGGCTTGTTCGATGAGGGTGTCGCGGAAGAGTTCCCACG
>VHDF01000094.1 GCA_016871495.1 Verrucomicrobiota bacterium
CCCGCCGCCCACGGGATGCAAAACATCATGCTCCGGCGGCGCGCCGGGACGGACGCGCCCTACCTGCATCACCGGCAACATCGGGATGCACCGTGTTCCAATCCGCTCTGGACGTGCTCGTGGCGAAGGGCTGTGTCGGTCTGGAACAGGACCGAGGAGGAAAATCGACCTTGATCCGGGACCGTCTTGAGAAAGGCCTTTGCCGCCAGGATCTTGCGATAGATCGATGCGGATTGAATGCCGTTTTCAGGGTGAAGCCGCCGAACGAGGATGGTCTGCCACGCCAGCCCCAAACGTGCAACCTGGAGGCCTGCGGCTGACCGGCGTGAGCAGCGCTACCTAGCCCGGCTGGCCTCGATCCCTTCGCGCTTGCACGCGAGGACCAGCCGAGCGCCGAATCTCCGCGGTCGGCGTAACCCTTCGCAGGAGGATGCATCGCGGTCGGTTGGAGCTTTCGCGAATCCCAACGGGATTCCGTCCCTCAGCCCGGAGGGACGACCGATATTCCGTTGAACTGAGGTGACAGGCAGGCAGCTCTCTTGCTTTCGTCCCGGCGGGACGGTCCTCCGCCGGCTCCGCCCTGTCCGCGGCAGGAGCGAAGGTCTCGCTCGATCCCACCGTTCACAGCGAAGAACCAGTTTGAAGTGTATAAACAATTGATCATAAATTATTTATACAATTAACATCTCCCAGAATCGACACCGCTGAGACGGTTGACGGAATGTTCCGGCTTGCCAATTGGGTCAGAAACCTCATTGTAACGAGGTCTGATAGAGAGCTAATCGATTCCAAGACTTGGAAATCTTCAGTTGAACCCGCTTCAGTGACGATTTGAGACCCGACGGTCGGGAACAGTTTGGACAAGGAAAGGCTGCGTCTAGGGACACTGATACATGAACAACAAACTCTTTGTGGGGAACCTTTCGTTCAACACAACAGAAAACGACTTGCAGGATGCTTTTTCCGCCTTCGGCACAGTCCTTGAAGCCAACCTCATGCTGGATCGCATGACGGGCCGCCCGCGGGGCTTTGCTTTCGTCACTATGAACTCCCCAGAGGAAGCACAGAAGGCCATCGACGGCCTGAACGGAGGCTCCCTGGGAGGCCGTAATATCACGGTCAACATCGCCCGTCCCCGCGAGGAACGTCCCGCCGGGGGCGGTGACCGTTTCCGCGGCGGTGGAGGCGGTGGTGGTGGACGCGGCGGTGGACGCCGCGACTTCGGCGATCGCCGGGGTCCCCGTCACTAATTTCCAGAGAACGCTTCAAGCGTCCTCGCACCCCGATTTGGGGTGGATCTTGCTCATAGAGCCCGAATTTTCGGGCTCCTTTTTTTTTGAACCCTCCAACGCGAGAGTGGATTTATCCTGATCCCAGAGTATGGTGCTCCCGGCTTTTGGCCCTTCTAATTCCTATTGTTATGAGCAAGACCGAGTCGTCCGGAGAAACCCAACCCCGCTTTCAGGCCATTTGGAACGAAGCCTTGTCCCGCATCAGCCAGGCCACGGGGCATTCGCGCGAGTCCTTGGCCGCCACGCTGCAGGAAACGCGCCAGGCAAGTGTTCAAGAGCGCGCGAATGGAAACCCAGGGCGTCACCCGCGAGGATCTCGAAACGCTGCAGCGCGAAATCAAGAACGCGGAGCAACTCCTCCTGACACGAATCGATCTGCTCGAGCAGCGGCTGCGGCCGGCCAAACCGCGCCGCCGTCCGGCTCGCCGCGCGAAGTGAAAGGGACTCCGACGGCCCCGTTATTTTCTTTGCCGGGGCGGACCCGCCCGCAACACTCGCAGCGTAAAGCCGTGTCCATTCTCGAAAGCCTCGACGCGGGCTTCCACTTCCAGCACGGGGTAACGCACCGTGGCCAGGCCGCAGCTCTTGTAGGTTTGTGCGAAGAGTTCGGTCTCCACGATGCCGGTCCAATCGGCGAGGGATAAAAACTTCATCGGTTCGCCCGTGATTTGGTGGTGGGTGCGTTGTTCCACCACCAACCCGCACGCGGTGACAATTTCACCGGCATGCCGCCCCAGGCGTTGCACGGGACAATAGGTTTCCCAGGCCACCTCGGGAAAAAGTTCGAGGGGATGACCCGTGACGGCGAAACCGAACAGCTCGGTTTCCCACAGAAGTCTTTGCTGCCGCGACGGCTCTTGCGCGTCGTCCCTCGGAGGCCAATGGGATCGGGAGGCGGGTTCAAAATCGAATTCGAGCGCCGCGTCGTCTCCGGCGCCAAACCGGGGGGCGCGCAGGTGGCGGACGGTCTCGGGCGCTTGCACGCGCCAAAATTGGCGGGTCCGCGGCTCGCCCCAAGCGTCGAAAGCGCCCGCGCGAATCATGCTTTCGATTTCGTCCCGGGCCGGGCGCGTGCGCCGGATAAAATCCTCAATCGAATCGAACGGCCTCTTTTGCCGCGCGTCCAGCAAGGCATCTGTCGTGGCTTGGGTGAGACCCTTCATTCGGGTCAAGGGCACGCGAATGGCCCGGGAACCGTAACGGAGGCGCGGACCGCGCCCGGGAGAAATCATGCCCGCGCGGCGCGCCTGCGCACCCGGCGTCTCTCGATCGGCACGATCCGAAGCGGCATGAGCGCCGCGATCCGGACCAGAGTGGCCCGGGGGAAAACGCGGGGCGGGTTCGACCGCAAACCCGGGCCCGGGCGCATTGACCGAAGGCGGAAGCAGACGGATGCCGAGCCGGTGGCATTCCAGCACGTACACCAGCGGATGGTAAAAACCTTTGCCGTGCGTGAGCACGCCGGCCATGAACTCCGCCGGGTGATAGAGCTTGAGCCAGGCCGCCTGGTAAGCTTCCACGCCGTAAGCGGTCGAGTGCGCC
The DNA here is from genome assembly GCA_016871495.1 of Verrucomicrobiota bacterium. NCBI lineage: Bacteria > Pseudomonadati > Verrucomicrobiota > Verrucomicrobiota bacterium. The sequence continues at coordinate 2,835 of VHDF01000094.1, forward strand.
TTGTTGAAAGCGTATCCCGAAAAGCCGGTGACCAACTCCCAGACCTCGGCGATTTTAGCCTCGTCATGGCCGCGCGCCCGGGCGGATGCGATGAATTCACGTCCGATCTCCTCGACCACCGCGCGCTTTTGTTTGACCAGCGCGCGGCGAAGCACGTCGGCCCGTCCGGCGGAGAGTCCGGCAAACGCCTCCGAGATTTGGAGAATATGCTCCTCATAAACCACAAGGCCATAGGTGCTGCGAAGGCAGGGTTCGAGGGAGGAATGGGGATACGTGACAGGCTCGAATCCTTGATAGCGGCGGGTAAAGGAGAGCTTTTTGGATTCGTTGGCGGCACCGGGCCGGATCACCGAGACGATGGCAATCAGGCCGTCGATTTCCCGCACCCGCGTCATGCGGCAAAGGCTGGTCATGGCGGGAGATTCGATGTGATGCACGGCGCGCGCGCCGCCGCCGGCGATCATGTCCCATACGCGGGAATCGTCGAACGTGGCAGGCAGGCGCCGGAAAAGGTCCGTGGCACACCAGATGGGGGGGGCGTGGGCAGGATCAGGATCCCAAGCCCCGGGATCCTCATGCAGAACCGGAGGAGACACGTCGCGGAGCCGGGACCCTGCCGGCTCCCGCCCCATGCTCAACAGCGCGTCGCGCATCACGGCGAGTCCGCCTTGGGCGAGAATGTCCATCTTGACCAGGCCCAGCGCTTCCACGGCGTCCATGTCGTAATGCGTGGTGGGAAGGCCTTTGTTGGAAATGAAGGTGGGAGTAAGTTCGCGCATCGGCTGGCGGGAAAGCACGACGCCGCAGGGGTGCATCTTCGGATAGCGGGGGGCGCTGTCGAGCAACCCGGCCATTTCGAGGGCGGTTTTGTAAGGCTCCTCGTCGAGAGGCAAATCGCGCGTGACCGGGCTGGCGCGCAACAATTCGATCAAGCCGGATCCGCCCGTGGGAGCGGGACCTTCGGGAACCCAGCCGCCGCCGAAGCCCCAGGGAAAGTGTTCGGTGAACTTGCGCACATCGCGTTCCGACACCCCCAGGACTTTGGCCGCCTCGCCGAACGCACTGCGCGCTTGAAACGTCGAAAATCCCCCGACAACGGCGCAATGATCGGGCCCGTGCCGCTGAAAAATCAGCCGCACGACGTCGTCCTTGCGGTCATGGGCGAAATCGATGTCGATGTCCGGCAATTTGTGGAGCGCCATGCGTTCCGGGTTGAGGAAGCGCTTGAAATAGAGATCGAAGCGAAGGGGACAGACGCCGGAGATGCCGAGACTGTAGCACACGAGCGAATCGGCGGCGCTGCCCCGGGTGATCCATTCGATGCCGCGCGCGCGGCATTCCCGCAACAAATCCCACACCATGAGGAAATACGATTCATAGCCCACCGCGGCGATGATCGCGAGTTCCTCCCGCGCTTGCGCGGCATGCCGGGAGGCGCGGGAACCATAGCGCTGGCGGAGTCCCTCCATGACACGGTCCTGCAGGAAAGCCCGCGGACTGGATCCATCGGGCGGATGAAAATCGGGAAATTGCGGCGGGCCAAAGGGAAAATCAAACCGGCAACGCTCGGCGATTTCAAGCGTGTGGCGCAGCCATTCAGGATGCCCGGCGCAGGCGGCGCGCAAGGTCTCGGGATCGCGAAAATGGCGGCGCCCGCCCCGGTGCTTCTCCGGATGAGGCTGTTCAAGCAGCGTGAGGGTGCGGATGCTTTGCACGATGTCGTAATGACGCCGCTGCCCGGGAGCGGCGTAATGGACGGACGGCGCGGCGGCCGCGGGCAGACCGGCGGCCGCCTCGCGCGAGGACGCGAAGCAGTAAAAGCGCCCGGGAAACAGCGGCGCCAGTTCCGCTTGGGCGCCGAGGGCAACAAGCCCTTCAAGCTGCCCGGCGTGACGATGAAAAAAAGAGGAAGAAACGGAAGCGCGCTGGCGGGCGGCGACGGCGGACTCGTCGCGGGAGGATGCGGACTCGGCCTGAGCGGAAAGGAGGCGGCAGAGGTGGTGATACCCCCGGGCGGATTCGGCGCAGAGCAGAAGAGGTTGATGATCGACGCGCCATTCGACGCCAAGAATGGGTTTGATGCCGGCTTGGGCCGCGGCTTGCACGAATTCGACGGCACCGTGGAGATTGCCCAAATCGGCGAGGCCAATGGCGGGCAGTTGATGCCGTTGCGCCCAGGCCACGATGTCCGACGGAGACAGCGTGGAATCGAGAAAGGAGTAATGACTGCGCACACGGAGCGGGATGTAAACGGGCGGCGCGGCGCGGCGCGGAAGCATCGAGGGCCGGACCCCGCGCGGCGCGGGCGGCGGAGGGTCGCGCCGGACGCGCGCCACGCTGCGGCGCGGAGGGCGGACGGGGCGCTCCGCCTCGAGGGGCCGCAGGAGAAAATCGTGGCCGCGCAAAAGAATGCGGTGGCCGTGCTGCTGGCGAAGCGCATCGACGGCCACCGCGAGCCGGGTCCGGGCGGCGGAGCGGAGCGCGGTTTGCTCGAACGGAAGATCGAGGGCCGGCGGCGCGTCATAGACGTTGGACAACTTCAATGCAACCATGCGCAGGCTGACCCGGCGTTTCCAGGCTTTGCGGAGCAGTGCGTGAAGGCGCCCGTAGATTTCGGTCTCGAGGTCGGTGGGTTCGAGGAGGCTTTCGGCGGCTTGATCTTCCTCGCGATCGTTGTAGCGAATCTTGACGGTGAGCGTGCGAACAGCGCGGCCCTCTTCGCGAACACTGGCAAACAAGTGGTCGGCTTGGTGGCGGAGGGTGGCTTCGGCGAAATCCTCGCGGGTGACATCCTCGGAAAACGTGGTTTGCTGGCTGAACGTTTTCTGAGGGGCGCGGGCGGGAATGAGCGGACGCTCGTCGATGCCGAGGGCAAATTGCCGGATGAGGGCGGCGGGGCGCCCGAGGAGGCGTTCGAGCCATTCGAGCGGAGTCGCGGCGACGTGCCGGATCAGGACGAGGCCGGCGGAATTCAGCCGGTCGCTGGCATGGGGGCCGATGCCGGGAAGCCACTTGTTGGGAAGGGGATGCAGAAAGGCGGTTTCCTGTCCGGGCGCGATTTCGTTGAAAGCGGCGGGCTTGGTCAATTTGGAAGCGACGGCGCTGACGAGCTTGCTGGCGCCGATGCCCTGGCTGACGGTGATTTTGAGGCGCTGCCCAATGGCCTTGCGAATGGTGCCGGCGATGACGGAAGGAGAAGCGCTCCGGTTGGCGGTAAGATCGAAATAGCCCTCGTCGATGGAGGTTTGCTCCACCGCCGGGGTAAAGTCGTAGCAGTAGCCGAACATCCAGTTGGAAAACTGCTCGTAACGCTCGAAATCCCCGGGCAGCACGACGAGCTGCGGGCACAGTTTGCGCGCCTGCACCGTCGGCATGGGCGTGTAAACGCCAAACGCGCGGGCCTCGTAGGACGCGGAAGCGATGATGCCACGCTTCTCCCCGCCCACCGCCACGGGACGCCCGCGCAGCTTCGGATCAGAAGCCTGCTCGACCGCCGCGAAAAACGCATCGGCATCAAGATGAACAATGGAACGGGAAATGGGAGGAATGGCGTTGGAGGTTGGAAATTCGAATGAACAGGGTGAAAGGCGGGGACAGCCGGTTTATTTACCCTTTTGGGTAGTATCCCGGGCGCGGCTTGTCAATAGCGCGCCGTGTCCATAAATCTGGAGCATGGCGAAGGACATTCGCAAAAGACTCGCCGCCCAGCCTTTCCTGCCGTTCGTGGTGTTTACAGCGGATGATTGCGTTTCTTTCGACCAATGCCTCCTTGACGAGAACCCTCCAACGTTCGACATGTCCATTCCCAAGCCCGACCGGCGCGACCTCCGTGAGTCGCGACGCACTGGTCGCCGTCAGAGCACGCCCAGGCGAACCCTCCGCCGCTCAATCGAACCACTCGTCCTCGGGATCGAACTTGGGAATGGCGATGTTCAGGATCTTCATCCGCCCGACCGCACGATGACGGCAACCGGGCTTGATCCAGACCGACAGCAAAGGGCGCACCTCGTGCAGCACGCCGTCCAGCTCAAGCTTTCCATCCGGCTCACACTCCAGAATGACGTAAATCTCCGACATGCGGCGATGATAATGCGTGCGCGCATCGATCGAGATGTCCACGTAGTGTACGCTGGCCGGGGCGGACTCCAATTCTCGAAATCCCCGCCGGGCCGTCCCGCAGGGACATGCCACACCCGGGAGCGTGTCGAGCTGTGTTTTCTCAAAACGGACCGGATTCATGGGCTCATTGTCCCCCACCCGCCGCCCGGCGTCACCGAGGAAAATCGGCGCCCGTCATCGGGTCCCGGCAACTCCTGAAGCGCTGCCTCCCGGCCAACCTCTGATGCGGCGTGAACGCCGCAGTTCGCCCGGAGACTGGCGGAAGCCTCGCGGTTCGACGATCAGGCTTCCCAGGCCCGACCGGACGAGGCACACTCCCGCCCAACCCAACACGCCATCCGAATGCTTATGAAAGCGACGCTTCATTCCCTTCCCTTCGCGCGATCCCTGGGTTCGATCCTGCTGGCGGCCGTTTCTTTTCTGATGCTTCCCGCTCGGGCTGCCGAACCCAACACCCTCACCGCCGATGAAAAGTCCGCGGGGTGGTCGCTGCTCTTCGACGGCAAATCGCTTCACGGCTGGCGGAATTTTGGCAAACCCACTCCGCCCTCCCAAGGCTGGTCCGTCGAAAACGGCGTTTTGAAATGCATCGCCGGCGGCAAAGGCGGCGACTTGATCTCGGAGCGAGCCTTTGAGGAATTCGAACTGTCGTGGGAATGGAGCATCCCGGCCAAGGCCAACAACGGCTTGAAATATTTCATTCTCGAGGAACGCGGACAAGCGATCGGGCACGAATATCAAATGATCGACGATCAGACTGCTCCCCATCGCAAGCACGCCACCGCATCGTTCTACGACGTGCTGCCTCCGTCCTCCCCCACCCACCCCAAGCCCTTCGGGGAATGGAACCATTCACGCGTGGTGGTGCGGGGCCAGCGGGTGGAGCACTGGCTGAACGGTGAACGGGTGCTCACGTATGAATTGGGCAGCCCGGAACTGCAGCAGGCCGTCGCGGCGAGCAAGTTCAAATCGGTCGCCAAGTTCGGCACCCGGGTGCGCGGGCATATCGTGCTGACCTACCACAACGACGAGGCGTCCTATCGCAACGTCAAGATCCGCGATCTCAGCACGGCCCGATAACGCTCCATTTCTATTCCCATGGATATCTCAGGCAGGACCGCACTCGTCACCGGAGGCTCTCGCGGCATCGGCGCCGCCACCGCCCTCGCCCTCGCGGCCCGCGGCGCCAACGTGGTCATCTCGGCGCGCCGGTTTGACGCCACCGCGCAACAGACCCTGGATCAATTGAGAGGCTCGGGTCGCCAGCCCCTCTTTGTGCAGACCGACTTTCATGATCCGGCCAGGGCCGCCAAGGAATGTGTCGATCAAACCCTGGGCCGGTTCGGCTCCCTCGATATCCTGGTGCATTCCGCCGGCGGTCCCGTCAACGGCGGGCTGTTTGAAATCGACGAGGCGGCCTGGCAAGCGGCGTTCAACGTGCATGTCCACGCCGTGTTTCATCTTTGCCGCGCGGCCGTGCCCGTCATGAAGCCGAAGCGGGAAGGCGCCATCATCCTGATTTCATCCACGGCCGGCCTTCGGGGCATCGTCACCAACATCGCGTATCAAGTGGCGAAGGGAGCCTTGCCGCAAATGGCCCGCGCGCTGGCGCGCGAACTGGCCGCCGACAACATCCGCGTGAACGCCGTCGCGCCCGGGGTCATTCGAACCGAGTTTCATGCCGCCATGACCGAGCAACAACGCCGCCTCAACCTTGAGCAGCGGATTCCGTTGCGCCGCGAAGGCACGCCGGAGGACGTGGCGCAAGTCATCGTCGAGTTGATCCGCAACGATTACATCACCGGGGAAACGTTCACTATCGACGGGGGTTTGACGATGCGCATCGCTTGAGTGGAGTTTCAATTGATACTAAGAAAAGTATCAAATGAGTCATCCTCGAGCCAAAGCCTTCCGTCGTTCTCTTTTTGCTCCAGAGCGCGGCGGGGTCTTGCTTCGACCCGCTGCAGCACGTCGAAGAATCTGGAATCTTCCGACCCGTCCGCACGCAGCGGCGGGTCTCAGCGCCCTACGTGGAAGGCGAGCAGCCCCTGACCGATCACTTCATCGAAATCCTCAGATACGCCCACGTCGAGCTGACGCCGGAGGACGTAGTGGTCTCGTTGGATTCCTGGCGGGATGACCGGCTGTGGTTGGGCTTTCAAGCCGTGCTTCACTGAAACCGTTCACGGCAAGGCATCGGTGTTTCACTGAAATGCCTTGTTTCAACATCTGTTGAAACTGGTCATTCCAATGAAACTGTTTGTGCGGCCAAGGCCGTGTGGCTACGACGACAACCTGCGATCGAACTCCCTGGGCGTGACGACCTCCACGCCGAAGGGTTTCTCCATCGCCAACAAGTCCTTGTCCTTGGTCACGATGAACTCGGCACCACTGGCCAAAGCACAGGCGAGGAACGGGTCGTCTTTGACATCCCGGCTGCGCCGCTTGCCCAAGGGGGCGGGTTCCACCAGCAGGGCCACGCGCTCAATCAGTCCAGGAAAGGGGTGGGGTCTTTGTCTGGGCATTCTCGGCGTCCAATGAGATCCGCCAGGACTCGGTATTCCTCCAGGATGGCCTCGGTCACGGCCAGACGGCATTTGCGCCGCGCCAGGAGCACGAAGCACCGCCGGTCTTCGCTCCGGGGCCAGAACGCCGCTGAGACCACGACGTTCGTGTCCACGACGACCGTCACGCCTTCCGCCTCCGTTGTTCAGTCCGATATTTGGTGATCTCGTCCTGGATGAGGGACTCATCTTCAGCGGTGATGGGCCGCGCCTTGCGTCCATTGTCGAGTGCCTTGAACACCGCCGCCAGTTCGGCCTCGGTCGGCTCAGGCACTGGTGTCACGTAGAATCCCTCGCCGACCTCGGTAATCCGCAAAGAGGTTCCTGGCCGGATGCGCTTGCGTTCGCACATGGCCTTGGGCAAGACCACCTGGCGTTTAGTGGTCACTGTAATCGTTGTCGTCACACCCGTAAGATTATCCTACGCCTGGATTCGGGTCAAGTTCAGGTCGCCGCCAGATACCGGTAGAACGTCGCCCTGGAAATCCGCAGGGTCTGGCAGATGTGCTCGATGGAGAGCGACTTGTCGGCGTACAACTTCTTGGCCATCTGGACCGTGGGTCACCTACAGCAATCGGTTTCCGGCCTCCCTTCCGGCCACGGGCACGGGCCGCTTCCAGCCCGGCGCGGGTCCGCTCCTGGATTAACCGGCGCTCGAACTGGGCCAAGGCGGTGAAGATGTGGAAGATCAACTCGCCGGACGCCGTGGTCGTATCAATGGCCCCATCGCACAGCGACTTGAACCCGACCTTCCGCTGGCGCAACTGCTCAACCAGGTCGATCAGGTGCCGAACTGACCGTCCCAACCGATCCAGACGCCATGCGATCAAGGTGTCGCCTTCCTTCAGCTCCCGCAGGCAGGCGTCCAGCCCGGGTCGCGCCGCCTTCGCGCCGGACACCTTGTCCACGAAGATCAACTTCTTCGGGCACCCTGCCTTTTCCAAAGCATCGAGCTGGAGTTTGAGTTCCTGGCCGTTCGTGCTGACCCTGGCGTAGCCAACCAGTCGGTTCTTGGTCTGCTCTTTCATGTCTCACTAAATGTAGCTGTCAACCCGCCAGATGCGGTTTCGGAACCGAACGACCGAACCAATTTTCAAATCAGCGGCCATCAAGTTGCGACCCGACTAGAAGCGTCGCTTGGCGAGGAGCTTACCAGCCCCTCGCACCCAGGGCAGCCGAAAAACCAAAACGATTCCAACACCCGAAACGACGCTCGAACCACGCCTCACGCGGACTGGAAACCGCACCCGCTTTATGAACGCTCCGCGTTTGGATCGTTAAGAAAGTGGGTGCAAAGCTGTTATGAAAAACCCTGTAGTGGGAAAAACGCTCTCGCAAGTGGTTGATATTGATGGAAATAAAATGGAGCGAGCGAAGGGATTCGAACCCTCGACATTCACCTTGGCAAGGTGACGCTCTACCAGACTGAGCTACGCTCGCTTCCGCAGAAAGCGGATCGACGTTACGCCGCCCGCTCGACTTTGCAAGCAAGGAATTCTTCAATGGGATGTCAGGTATTTCAACAATTCGATCTGCTCGCGCGGGCTCAGCGACTCCAGCAATCCCTCGGGCATCAGGCTCACTTCACTCGTCCGTCTTCTCGCCAATTCCGACTTTCTCAGGATCTGCTGCTCAGTTGCGGTTCGCAAAATCAGGGAGTCCGCCGTTTCCCCCTGAATGACTCCGGAAAGAACCCGGCCCTCGCGAGTCTCCACTTCCGTCATCTGAAAATCCGACCCGACCACCGCGTTGGGATCGATGATGTTTTCCAAGTAATAGCCAATCCCGTTGGCGCCCGCTCCCGTAAGGTCGGGCCCCAGACGGGTTCCTTCCCCCTTCAAGACATGACACGAGGCGCATAAGCGCGTGAAATGCCCTTGTCCCGCCTTGCCATCGTAAGCCCACAACGGAGCCTCCTCAAAAGTCTTGAGCAACTTGCCGATGGCCGCGGCGCGATCGGCGGGACTCGCACGAAGCCGTCCCCATTGGCGAGCCACCAGGCCATCCACCTCGGGCGATCGCAGCAAACTCAATTGCCGGATGTGATAGGCGTTCAATTGCTCGCGTTTGACTTTTCCTTCACCCACGGACTTCAGCAAGGACGCGGCATAGCCAGCCCTCCCGGTTAACGTCTGCAATGCCGCCGTTCTTTCGGCCGTGGGCCAGCCTTCGAGCCGCGGGATCAGCTCGTTGGCAATCCGAGGATCGTCAAACCGGCCGAGGGTTTGCAAAGCGCGCAGTCGGAAGGATTCTTCATCCAGAAGGCCGAGGAATACCGCCATGGTGGAGGGGTCACCCGCGCGTTTCAACACGTCGAACGCGTGGTTGCGGTCTTCCCGCCGGGCGGATCGTGAGGCAAGCACCCCTCGGAGTTCGTCGAACGATGTGGTGTCGCCAAAAAAGGACGCGAGACGTTCTCCCGCGCGCCGAATCTCAACATCACTGTGGCCGCGCAACCTCGAGGCGAGCCCCCTCCAACCCGATGGCTCGGACGCGACTTGCCGCGTTTCGATGGCCCATTCCAGGGCGGCCAATCGGCGGGGCAATTCCGGGTCCGGGGTCTCCAGCAATCGACGCATGGCCGCCTCCAACCCTCGCCGGTCCAGCCTGGCTGCGCTGGCCAGTGTCCAATCGACCCAGAGCGGTGCCGCCTTCGTACCCGCCATGGACCAGACCCGATCGAAATGTTTCTCCAACCGCCCCGCGACGCCCTGCCAGGCCAGTTTGAACAGATTGCGGTCCGTCACACCGTCTCCGCGTTCCACGATGCTCTGCGCGAGATCCAAAGCGAGCGCATCCGGAAGCCGGGACAGGGCCGCGGCACAGTAAAGCTGAACCGTCAACGATGCGTCTTCGCGAGCCATCCGCCGCAAAGCGCTTTCCAGAGGCGGTGAAGCGGTCCAGCGCTCGCAGGCCAGTTGGACGGCCCACGCCCTCACCCAATCGTCCTCATCGCGCAGGGCTTCCAGCAGCGCTTCATCGCGCAGGGCTCCGCCGAGGTGCAATCCCCAGAGCCCTTTCAAACGGAGCGCGGGATTCTCGCCGGTCCGGGCGAGCTGCATCAAACGGGGGCTCGCGGCAGTGGCTCCCGGACTTCGGGCGGAACGTTCCTGCAAGAGACGCGCCGCCGTCCGGCCGTACCACGCGTTGGGATGTTTGAAAAGTTCCACCAATTCCGCGTCAGACTGCGCGGAGAGATCCACCTTGGCCGGACGGTACTTCGCCGCGTAGGCAATGCGGTAGAGACGACCGTTGTCGCGTTCCCAGCGTTCGGTATGGGGGTTGTGGCAATGCTGCCGGTCATGCCAGTCGATCACGTAGACGGCGCCGTCGGGGCCGTATTGCAGATCCACCGCGACGTATTTGGGGTCGGAACAAAAGAAAACATCGCGGCCCGCGTGGATGGTGTTGAACCCGGATCCTTCGCGGAGATTGATCTGCTGGTTGATTTGATGGCCATGCAGGTTGTGAGTAAAAAGCCGTCCCCGATATGCCTCGGGCCAGTTGTCGCCCAGATAGATCATCGTGCCGACATGGGAATGGCCCCCGTAAATGGCATCTGTCCCGGGTTCTCCGGCGCCTCCCGCGCCATGGTCGTAACGGGCTGAGGCGAGCAAAAAATTTCGGAGCTCGGGGAACCGCTCGGGCGGGTCTCCGATGATGAAAGCTGGATAGTTGGCGTTGGCTTGGTTCCAGAAAACGCCGCTCTGAATGACATGCGAAGTGCCACCCCGGCCCCAATAGCTCCGGCAATGGGTCATGAAGATTTGTCCATGCTCGTCGAAATCCAACCCCCACTGATTGCTGCCCCCCTCGGCAAACACTTCAAACTCGTGCCGGACCGGATGATACCGCCAGACGCCGGCCCGCAACTCTCGTTTCGCGGAATCCGCCGCGCCGGGCTTTCCGATCCTCGAATAGTTGAACACTCCCTGGTTGCCATAAAGCCATCCGTCAGGTCCCCACAGGAAACTATTCAAACATTCATGAGTGTCCTGAAACCCAAATCCCTCCAGCAGTACTTGAGGAGGGCCGTCGGGACGATCGTCGCGATCGCGGTCGGGAATGAACAACAGTTCGGGCGCCGCTCCAACCCACACCCCGCCGAAGCCGACTTCCAACCCGGACACCAAATTCAGGCCCTCCGCAAAAACCCGGCGGGTTTCAAACTCGCCGTCTCCCTCCCGGTCCTCGAAAATCAGAATGCGGTCCAAACCCCGGCCGGGTTCCCGGCGCTGAGGATAACTGAGGGCCTCCGCGACCCAGATCCGGCCCTTCTCGTCGAACGCGAAAGCGACCGGCTGGCTCAGGTCCGGTTCGGCGGCCACCAGGGAAGCTTCGAAACCCTCAGGAAGATGCATCGATTTCAGGGTTGCCCCGGCCGGATGAACTTTGGACGAACGATGGGCGTTGGGTTTCAAATGACGCAGAACCGGACTCGATTGCAGTCGCTCCACTTGTGGCAGGGGAGATTCACCGAGGCTCGTGGACCACGAAACCGCCAGGCCGGCGGCGAGCGAAGGCAGCACGCGACGAAACAGGGTGGGCATGGAAGACATTCAACTGAGAAGCGCCGAAATGACGAGTCCAGATTTGCAGGTTCAAACACGTCTGGAGTGGACCCGACCAAGGTTGGAACGTTTCCAGGATTTCGCGCCGCATTGCCTTTATCGATCGCCGTGGAATGAGCGTCCGCAATGAACGGCTGGGAAACCGTCCCGTGTGCCGGATGCGGAAGCGCATCGGCGGCTCCCTGGCTTGCTCTTCCTTGCGCGGACGCCCCTGGCGGGTCCAGCGCGGTCGTGACTTGCGATCGATGCGGATTGAAACGGCTCGATCCACGGCCCGGTCCACAGGCGCTGTCCCGGTATTACGAAGCGGCCGGGCAGCGCGGTTACAACGCGTTTCAGGGACGACGACGGGATGCTCGCCGCCAAGCTCTCTGGGAGTGGATTCGCGATGGAGCCGCGCACCCTTGCGGACGGCGGCATGGATGGGTTCCGTTCCGCGGCGCGCTGGCGCGCTGGGCCTTCGTTATCAATCTTGATCTACGCGGACGGAAAGGATGGAGCATTCTCGAAGTGGGCGCCGGGTATGGAGACCTGCTGAAGTACTGGAAGGATCGGGGCTGCGAGGTATTGGGCACCGATTTGGGTCCTCAAGCGTCCGAAGCAGCGGGGAATCTCGGGCTGGACGTTCGTGTCGGGACTTTAAGCGACCTTGCCCTTCCGCATCGGTCCTTCGACGCGGCCGTGTTGTGCCACAGTTTGGAGGATTTGGCCGACCCCAACTGCGAACTTGCCGAGCTTGCCCGGTTGCTTAAGCCCGGCGGCATGCTTCACATCGCTGTCCCCAACGGCCAGGCCGTGCGGTTCCAAGTGCAGGGGCCCTCGTTCATGCATCTTTCGTTCCCCCTTCATTTTTGGTTCTTCGATCCCGCGAACCTCGAATCGATCTCGCGCAAGCACGGTTTCTCCCTGGCCGGTCCAATGCGGACGACGACGCGGCATCATGCCTTGGCTCACTGGCTCGAGCAGTGCGTCTCCGGCCCGCGCTGGAAGGCCACGCAGGAATTCTGGACGTTTCTTCGACTCAGCCTCGTCCAACCGCACGGGGGAGACGTGCTTCGAGTCCAGGCTGTTCGCGACGGGTGAACCTGGAAACAGCCATTGAGCAGCGTCGAGATTCGCAAGAACTTGAGCAAGGCCTTTGCCGCCCAGATCGAGTGATAAATCGATGCTGATTCACAGCCATTTCCAGGAGGAAGCGAAGGCGGCGGACACGGTACGAACAACGCATCTCTCCGCGGATGCGAAGCGGCGGAAGAACCGCGATGAGGTGGCGTGAGGAATTCGTCCGGAGATTGGAACTTGCCTCAGGCGGCTTTGGCGGAGGGCACCAAGCCGAGAACATCCGCGACCAACTCCGCCGCGTCCTGCATTTTGAACGGCTTGTTGAGAATGCGGACCTTCCCTTCCTGCTGCATGCGCTCCCGCTCTTCGGCCTCAAGATAACCCGAGGCGAGAATGAATCGAATGGAGGGCCATTGGCGCGATGTCTCGCGGATCAACTGCCAGCCGCTTTGTCCGCTCATGTTGTAATCCGTCAGCATCAAATCAAAGCCGCCCCGGCTTTCAATCAGGATGGCCAGCGCCTCTTCGGCGCTGGATGCGCTGACAACTTGATAGCCGGCCTCGGTGAGAAAGGTTTCAGTGTATTCGCGAACGAGGTCCAAATCATCCACCACCAGCACTCGTCCGGTTCCTCGCAGCAATGGACGTTCCTGCTTTTTCACAATCGTCGTGAGCAGTTCCGTGGCGACCGGAAAATAGAGGAGGAACGTGGTGCCCTGGTTGATCACACTCTCGACCTCGAGAAAGCCGCCCGCCTTCGCCACCACATTGTGCACGATGGCCAGCCCGAGCCCGGTGCCTTTTCCCTTCTCTTTGGTGGTGAAAAATGGATCGAAAATCCGCGACAAGAGTTCCTGGGGAATGCCGGTTCCAGTGTCACGGACGGAGCACCGGACAAACGCGGCGCCCGGTTTGACCTTGGCCTTTTGCGCCTGCGCCGGAGTCAACTCCACGATTTCCGTGGCGATGCGGAGTTCGCCTCCCTGGGGCATGGCGTCCTTGGCATTGACACAAAGATTAAGCAGCGCTTGCTGCGCCCGCGTCGTGTCAATCTTGACCTTCAGCGTCTCCGCCTGCAGATCCAGCACCAACTTCACCCTGCCCTTGACGGACCGGGTGGCGAGGTCGCAGGCATCATGAACGACGGTGTTGAAATCCAGCACCATCTCCTTTTCCTCCGAGGCATGGCTGAAGGAGAGCAACTGCTGGGTGACATCCACGGCCTTGTTGGCGGCTTTGTCGATCGATTCCAGGCGGCCAAGGAGTTCCACCGGATACGTCGTGCCATCCTTGCGCAGGTTCTGGTACTCGCCGATCCAGTCCCTGCCCTCGGCCACGGTCTTCTCACACTCCTGGCACAGGGAGTCTTGACCGGGCGCGCGAACGAGCGAGGGGGATTGTCCCAGGACTCCCTCAACAGGATGGCCGGTCATGCCCTGGAAGGCCGCGTTGACAAACGTGATCCGGCCCTCGGCATCCGTCAGGTAAACCACGTCCCGGGAGGAATGAATGGCCGCAATCCGCCGGTGCACATGCGATTCCATCCGCCAGCGACGTCCCGCGTCCCTCATGGCCAGCAGCAAATACCCTCCGGAAATAGGCGTCAGTTGCAGGTCCACCATCATCGAAATCCGAGACCGCACGATCAGGGAAATCCCAGTGAGATCCTCCTCCGCCCCCTGCTCCCTCCGCAGCGCCTTCAGTAATCGATTCCAGGAGCTGGCGGTCAAAAACTCCTCCATGGAACGCGGTTTCTCGCCGCCTTTCGTGTCCACTCCCAACAGGCGCGCCGCACGCACATTCACCTCGACCAACTGCCCTCGCTCGTCGCAGATGGCCAACGGTTCGTCGCCCGCGTTGAAGAGAGCCTCTTTCCAGTCCAGAGGGATTGAGGTGCACGGCGGTTCGGCTCGCGAACGCTTGAGGGGAGAAGGGTCGGGGTTCATGAGCAGTAGCTCAGCATGGGGGGTTGAAACGGATTCACCCGGTGATGGTTGCGGATTTTTTCGATGTAAGTATCGGTCAAAGCCTGGCCCTCCGGAATCAACAGCATGCCGTTGGCCGTGTGAACTCCCTTGGCCAAAACCATGCCGGGCCTCAATTCCTCCAACAGGACCTCTTTCTGTTTCCGGGGAACGTTCGCCTGCGGCAGGCTGCGAGTAAAATGCGCACCGCCTCGGGGTCAAAGTGAGTCCCTGAACGGTGTTTGATGACCTCGAGGGCGTCCCGCGCGGAATAATTGCTTTCCGCGTAGGAGACCGCCACCCCCAGGAGCCGTCCCAACCAGGGAATGTTTTCCCCGCTCAATCCATCAGGATAGCCGCTGCCATCGAACCGTTCGTGATGGGAACGAATCAGCTTTCCCACCGCACCCAAATGGTGGGCAAAACCCGCCAAATCCTCGCCTAAGACAGGGTGCTGCTCAATCAACGCCCGCTCCGCTTCCGTGAGCGATTCCGGTGATTGCTGCCACTTCTTGATCAACTGGCGGGGCACACCCACCAGCCCGATGTCGTGCAGCCATGCTCCGAACTCCAACACCTGACGCTCCTCGCCGGGCATCCCCAGCGCGTCCGCCATGGCCCGAACGACTTCAAACACTCTCCGGGCTTGCGTGCCCAGCGTCGGATAAAAGGTCTGAATCGTTTTCAGGCAGATCTGCACCGAGTGCTCCAAGTTCTTCGAAAGCGATTCGTTGGCTTCGGCCAGCTTGCGATTCTTTGCCTCCAGCGATTGGTTCAAGGCCGCCAACTTGTCGTTCATCGACAGCGTGGCGGCTTGCAACACCGTGTTTCGCGTAATCAACTCGTAGCGCTGCACGGCATTGGCCAGCGTCGCGAGCAACTCCTCCCGGATCCACGGTTTCAAGACGAACCGATAGATTTCACCCTTGTTGATGGCGTCGGTCACCGTCTTCAACGACGGAAATGCCGTGATCAACAAACGAGTCGCGTCGGGCTGCTCCCGCTTGACTTCGGCCAGGAACTCCAGACCGGTCAGCATCGGCATCTGGTAATCCGTCAAGACCACCGAGAAAGACTCCTGCTTCACCAGCCTCAAAGCCTCGATGGGGTTCGGCGCCGAACGGACTTGATGCCCTGCCGAAGACACCAAACCCCGCAGCGCGTGCAGGACGATCTCCTCGTCATCCACGATCAGGATGCGATGCAGAGCGGGATCGAACGGAGTGGCGGGACCGGATTTCATCGAGCCACACCCCCGATCCGACTCAGGGCCGATCCCAGTCCTTTCAAGAATTCCCCATCGGTTCCATCCGCGCCGATGCACAGATCCAGACTGGCGGACAGGGTCGACGGAAGGTCTTCCGGATGCACGCCGATCAGATGCGCCGCCACCACCATGTCAGGACGATGGGTTCTCACCAACTCCATGAAACGGCCCAGCGGACTCGCGGCTTGTTGCAGGATGCCAAGCACCACGCGAATCGTGTAATCAGGCGAGACGAGAATTTCGCCCGCCTCCTCCGCGCTGACGGTCGTGACGACGCAGAAACCATGCAGTCGCAGCAGTTCCGCCAGCGAATCCAGGCGCGGGCCCTCCGAACCCACAAGCATCACCCCCGTGGGGGCGGACCGCACCTCCTCCAAGCCGCGATCGGCCTCCGAAAAATCCGCCTCCGGCAGCCAGACTCCAAACGTGGAACCGATGCCCTCCACGCTTTCCAGCGTGATGGCTCCCCGATGCTTCTCCACGAACAAAGCGGCATTGTAGAGCCCGAGGCCCGAGCCTTGATTCAGTCCTTTCGTGGTGAAGAAAGCGTCGAAAATCCGCGGCAACCGTTCCCGCGGAATCCCGGTCCCGGTGTCGCGGACCGATAAACAAACGGCCGGAAGCCGCGGGACCGTGCCTTGCCTGAACACCGAGTCGGGAAATGCCAGGTGCCGGGTCAAGGCCAGACTGAGGGTGCCTCCATTGGGCATGGCGTCCAACGCGTTCAGCATCAAGTTGAGAATCACTTGTTTGAGCTCGATTTCATCCGCGTAGAGGGCCATTTGGCTCTCCGGCATTTCCAGTTCGATCTTGACCCGCCGATTGACGATCGCGCGCATCAATTCGACCGAGTCCCGCACAATGTCGCGAAAATCACCGTAAGTCTTGCGACCGATATTCTCCCGGTGCAATTGCACGATCCGCCGCACGAGCGTGATCGCCTGCATCGAGTTCTGCTTCACCAATCCCATGCCCTCGAAGAATGGATGTTCCGGCTTGAGCGTTTCCAGATAACCGTCGCTCAGGGAATGAATGCCCGAGAGAATGTTGCCGAAGTCATGGGCCTGGCCCATCGTGACCACCGCGAGGGTCTCCTTCCATGCCGCGCCCGCCAGCCTTCGCTCCGCGACCA
>VHDF01000095.1 GCA_016871495.1 Verrucomicrobiota bacterium
GTGATCGCTCCGGCGCTGAGCCTCCGCAAATTCCTCCGTCGCGGACGGGCGATTGCGCGCGCGTTGCGGGTGATCCGTCCAAACCGCCTGATGCAGATGAGTCGCATGGCAACTATCCTTGCCAGCCATTAGGTTAATGCTTATGGAACACCGGGCCTACAAACACGGAGGCAGTCGCGATGGTAGGCCGCGTGCCCTCACGCGGCACACTGTCGCGGATTCAAGCTCAGTATCAAATATCCGGGTTAGGCATCGGAGGGAAGCAAAGGATTTCCCTCCATGTTCGTTTCAAAGGCACGACGCCAATCGCTCCGCAATCTGGGCGGGCGAGGCCGTGCCCGTGGTTCCGAGTTGATGAATGACGACGGACGCCGCGCACATCGCGAGGACCATCGATTCCTGCAAGGTCGCGCCTGCCGCCAGCGCCGCGGTCAAATTCGCGGTCACCGCATCCCCGGCGCCCACAATGTCGATTTCGCCCCGCAGAGGGAGCGAAGCCACATGGTGCGATTCCCCGGAAGGATCAGCCCCCACGATGCCATGCTCGGCCAAAGTGACGAACACAGGCCTTTGATTCCTTTCCGCCAGCTGCGCGGCGGCTTTCTGAATGGCTTCCACTCCCGCCGACCGCTCCAACGAGGTCATCACCGCCAGTTCGGCATGATTCATTTTGAAGATGACGCGTGGGAACCCCGACAACCCCCGTCGGCTGTCCGCCACGATCGGCAGCTCAGGCCGCTTCCTCGCCACGCGTCCCACGGCCTCGAGGACACGTTTCGTCACCACCCCGGTTTCCGCCCGATCCACTTGGTCCATCAATATGATCCCATCGCAACTTCCGGCCAGCGCCTCGACGCGCTCGGCCAACGCGGTCTGGAGTGGCGCCGGGGTCGGGTTCCAGTTCTTGATATCCAGCCGGTTGAGCTCGCGCGGAGCTCTGCCCGGTTCGAAAACCAAGGGCTTCGTGTAGGTGAACGTTCGAATGTCTGCGGAATCGACAAACGACTCCAGTCGCACCCCGGGCTGGGAGGCCAGGGCGCCATGCAACTCATATCCCTCCCCGTCCCGTCCTCGCATGCCCACGGGAATCAGGGTCCCCACGCCCAGGGCGACCAGGTTGTTCAGAATCGTGCCCGCCGCTCCTGGCTGGCACCGCACACGCGTGATGTTGTGAACCTCAAGCCCGGTCTCAATCGAGGTCTCCGATTTCGCGGGATCGATGTCGAAATACCGGTCTAGACAGAAATCGCCGACAATGCCCAAAGTCAATTGGGGATAGCGTCCGGTGATTTCCTGGAGCCGCTGCGGGGTCATGAGGAACCGCGAGCCAGCCGGCTGAAAAGTTGATGCAAAAAGAGCACGTTGTCGCACTGGACGTAGTGCATGCGTCCGCCCATGCGTGAAAAACTCTTGCAGAATCGCAAATAATACGCGGCGTTCTCCCGCGGTGGCTCGCCTTGCGTCCAATCCCACTGACCACCGTCCTGAAGGTCCACCACGTAAATCGAGAAATCGGCCAGGACGGGCAAACCGGCCTGTAAACGCAAGTTGTTCACGCAGCTCAACGATTTCTCGAAAACTTGGGGACCCATGATGGCGGATCCGATGGAAAGCACCACGCCCCCGTCAAGCTGGGCGACGCTGCCTCCGAACAATGCGAAATCGAGTCCCGCCGCCCGCCCCAGCGCCCCGCCGTTGAACATCGGATGATTCGAGATGATGTCGTATCCGATGCCCGGGTGAACGGAGAAAGCCACCTGATGCCGGAAGGCCTGGGCCAGCACCGACGTCTGCCGCCAGGGATGCACCACGATGTGGCGGCCCTCCGCCAGCTGGTGCGTATTCATCGCCACCAGCAATTCCGCTCGCGACGGCGAAAGGGGATGATCCGGCTCCCGCCGCAGCGCCTCTTCCAATTCTTTCCGCGAGGGCAGGGTCACGCCATCCTCCATGATATGCCTCCCGAGCGAACGTCCATAGCCGTCTCCTTGAATCGCCCCCGCCAGGAGCGCGAGGTGAATGTTCCTCCCGGTCTCATTCCAGGTGCCAAAGGAACCCGTCGCCACATTGTCCCGCACGCTCTCCGTGCTGCGTCCGAGATAGGCGAATTCCCAATCGTGAATCGTCCCGGCGCCGTTGGTCGCCAAATGGGAAAGCCAGCCTCGATCCATCAACTGGTTCAACAACAACTGGCCGCCGTTCTTCACCAGATGAGCGCCATAGATCAGCATGATCGAGGCCCCCCGACGGCGGGCCGCGGCCATCTCGGCCGCGCACCGGTCCACATGAGGTTCCACACCGGCGGGGCAGGGGGCCGGATCGTTGGACGGTTCCACCAGGACTTCTTCCACCCGGCTCAAACTGCGCCGCTCGCCGAGCGGATAGACCTTGACCTTGGACAGATCGAGAGGCTGGACGGGCATGGGAATCAATCGAGAAGAGCCTTCAACAACACCACCATATCCCGGTAGTCGGGAATGGCCAGATCCGCTCCGACCCCCATCAACCGTCGCCTTTTCCATTCATCCATGTTGCCGGAACCATTGTTCGCCTCGTCACTGGCCACGGCCACCGCGAATCCCCCCGCTTCCTTGGTATTCTGGATTTCGACGTATCCATCCCCGAACGAGAGCAACTGCTCTCCGGGGATCGCATGGTCGGCGATGATCTTGTCGATGATCATCTTCTTCGAAAATGATTTGTAGTCGTCTTTCGCGCCATGAATGCGGCCCTGGAAATAACGGCTGACCTGGAGGATCTCCGCCTCCTGCTTCACGTACTGCTCGTCGGTTCCGCTAGCCAGGTAAAGGGTCAAACCTCTCCTCGCCAGATCGTCCAGCAGCGCCCTCGACCGATGAACCAGAAAGTCATCCGGACTCGCCCGACCGCCGCGCAGCGACTTGATCCGGTCCCGAATACGAAAATCCAGGCGCCGCAAGTACTCGTGTTTGTATTCCAGGGGTTCGAGCGGCGATCCGCCTCTTTCCTTGACCCGCTCGGCAAACTGCATCATCTGGTAAATGGTCTGCTTGCCGTTCAACTTCATGATGTCGTCGAAGAGCATTTGCCGGACAGCCTCCTCGTTCTCGCCCGCCCGGCGCGGCAACATCTCCATGAACATCGGCACCATCACCTCGGGCCATCCCTGCCGGATCAAGGACAGGGTTCCGTCGAAGTCGAACAACACATGCGTGATTCGGGCGGGTTTGCGGCACGTCGGCGCCACTTCAATGCGCCCGGTGAGCGGAAGATTCAAAAACATTGAGGCCTGAGATACGAGGGCCGCTCCGGGAAGTCAAACTCCGCGAACGGGGTGACCGTCCCGCCGGTGCATCCGCAAGTGGTCGGGGCGCGCCGTTCCCGGCGCTTCCGCTCGTGCCCATCGGCCGCGGCGATCTCCTCCCGCTCCATGGCCCGCCCTGGGTGGATGCCTTCGCCCTGGTCGCACCCTTGCCCGTTGCAGCGGCCATGCCCCTTTGAAGACACGCCCTGAAGCAGCGTGAACGCCGCGCCCCGGCGGTCACTCCCGCAGGCTGGCCTTCTCCGCGGATGGGAAGTCCGGGGGCACCTTCTGAGTGACCTTGCCCTGCGCCGCCCACTCGACTCCGCGTTGCAAAGTCACAATAAATCCAACGCAACGCTGCGAGGTCAGATCCGAGCCATTGTTGTGTCCCAACGCCGTGTGGAAGACGCGTCCGGCTCCAAAAGCGATCGTCATCAGCAGCGGCTCATGCTCGCCTGATCCGTTGGTTTCCCGGGTGGAAAGTGCGCTGGCCAGCACCGTCACATGCTTGGCCGGACCTCGCAGGCGATCATACAACTCGTCCTTGGCGTGCATCCAGCGCGACGGCAAACCCTTCATGATGGGATGTTCCGTGTCCCGCGTGTCCAGGACGAATCCGTGCTGCGATCCATGGCTGCCGCCGCGCCCCGGACTCGGATCCGGCACGAATCTTCCGTTGCGAAAGCGCAAATAAGGTCCCCATTTTTCGTTGCGATCGCCCCAGCCGCCCAGCCCGATCATTTCGTTGTACTCCGGCCACTCGGGAAACGCGTTGTTGGCCGCATGCACGGACACGAAGCCCCCGCCTTCGCGGACGAATCGGACCAAGGCTTCCCGGGTTTCCTTCGACCACGGTTCGCCGTTGTAATTCGAGAGGATGACGCGATAACGCCCGAAGGCTGGTTTGAACG
Source organism: Verrucomicrobiota bacterium (assembly GCA_016871495.1). Lineage (NCBI taxonomy): Bacteria > Pseudomonadati > Verrucomicrobiota > Verrucomicrobiota bacterium. The sequence goes on from VHDF01000095.1 coordinate 4,195, forward strand.
CGGACATGTCGCCCCCCTTGGCGGGCGAGGTGGCGACCTCGACCTTGAACAAACCCGTTTGCTCGAGGACCTTCTGCAGATGCGGCGTGGTGGATTTCCAATCGTGATTGTTTTGGCCATCCACGATGAGAACCGGGATGGACGCCGCGTGGATGAAGCCCGCCAGGAACAGCATCGCAGCAAGGACGGATCGCAAGGAAAAGGTGATCATGGAGTGAGGATGAGCCACGGACTGAAGAAAACAATGCCTGATTCACCTTGTCAGAGTGGAGGGAGACGGAGGGATGGAGCGAGTCGGCCCCCTCGGTCGCCTCGAGGCCGGCCCTGAGAAGATCGCCTTCACCTGCCACGCATGGAGGGGGATGGTCTCGCGCCGAGATGCGGAGACGCTCAAAAAACCGGCGAATCCTCCACCGACCTCGCATCGGCCGGATACCCATTCTCCGTGGCCAGGCTGCCCTCGGCGAACGATTCGCCGGCGCGGAAAATGTGGATCACCTGTTCCTTGTCGGCAACATTGACGCGGTGGACGTTGATCGCACCCGATTGCACCACGTAAAAGCCCTTCGAAGGCTCGCCTTCCCGAAAAAGGTAGGCCCCTTTCGTGACGAGCTTCTTCACCGTGATCTCCTGGATGGCGATCAGGTCCGCGGGCGGGATTCCTGCAAAAAGCCGGCATCCCCGCAGGGTTTCGGAAAGGTCGTTTTTGGAGGTCGCCGCCGTGGGTTGGGACATGCCTCCTTTGATAACTCCAGCCTCACTGAAAGTAAACGATCCAGGCCGATTTCGTTGCAACCTCGGGTTGCGGGCCATCGGGCCTTGTGTATAATCATCGCGGCATGGGAAAGATTCGCCGCGACATCCGCTCCGCTCAAGCCTCCTTCCGGTTCTGGCCGGAGCGGTCCGTTTCTTTCAGGGCTTGGTTGTTGATCTTCTCGTGGTTCGTGGCCGGGTCAGGCTCGGTTCTCTGCGGTTCACCCTCCGTGGCGTCCGACCATTGGTCCTTCCAGCCGGTTCGCGCCGTGCCCATACCGTCGCCGACCCGGCACAATCCCATCGACGCTTTTCTCGATCAGAGGCTTCGGGAACGAGGCCTCCGTTCAGCACCTCCGGCCTCCCGGGAGGCGTGGTTAAGACGAGTGTCTTTCGATCTGACCGGCCTTCCTCCCACGCCCTCCGAACGAGCCTCATTCCTCGCGGACCGTTCACAAAAGGCCCGGGAACGCGTCGTGGACCGCCTCCTGGCGTCGCCCCGCCACGGAGAACGCTGGGCTCAACACTGGCTTGACCTGGCGCATTACGCGGATTCCAACGGATTCGAACTCGATGCGGACCGGCCCGACGCCTGGCGTTATCGGGATTGGGTCATTGCCGCGCTCAACCGGGACCTTCCTTACGATGAGTTCCTCACCCTTCAGGTCGCGGGAGACGAAGCCGCACCGGGGCAGGTTGAGGCCTTGATCGCTTCAGGATTCGGCCGGGCCGGGCCGCGCGAGGAAGTCGCCGGAAACATCGATCCCGAGGTCAAGCGCCAGGACGAGCTCACGCATGTCACTTCCACGATAGGCTCTGTTTTTATGGGCCTCACCATCGGGTGCGCGCGATGCCACGATCACAAGTTCGATCCCATTCCCGCCGCCGACTACTACAGCTTGCAAGCTCACTTCGCCGGCGTGCAACTTCAGGACCCGCCCATTTACCAACCCGAGGAGCTCACTCGATTTCAAGCGGAGTCCAACCGGATTCGGGTCCTGATCCAACCCCTTGCGGAAGCGCGCAAGAAGTTAGAGCAACCTTATCGGGACCGCCTGCGCGCCGCCAAAGAGACGGGGCTTACGCCTCAAGAAAAAGCGGTTCGGGCCAAACGTAAGGAAGATCGAACGCCAGAAGAACAGCGTTTGTTCGAGGGAACCAGCACTGCTTTAAATGTCACTTGGGAGGAAGTCGCCGAAGCGTTTGCCCAGCATCCCGCAGACCATCAGCAGCGCGAAGCCTTGAAGCGGCAGATCCATGACCTGGAAATTCAAATGCCCCCTCCGCCCGCCCGCGCCATGTCCATGGTTGAAGTCACCAATCGGCTGCCTGAAACCCAAGTCCTTTTCCGCGGCAACGTCAAAGCCAAGCGCGAAGCCGTGGAACCCGCCCCGCCTCGAGTGCTGGTGGCCCGTCGAGGGGGCGCGCCCGCGCCACCCCCTGTGGAACGGCTTGACCCAACCCGGTCCGGAAGGCGGCTCGCTCTCGCTCGCTGGATGGCCGATCCCTCGCATCCTCTGACGTCGCGTGTGATCGTGAATCGACTCTGGCAGCATCATTTCGGTCGAGGGTTGGTGGCCACTCCGTCGGATTTCGGCGCCCGCGGCGCCCGCCCCTCCCATCCCGAATTGCTGGACTGGCTGGCCGGGGAATTGATTCGAAATCAGTGGCGGTTGAAACCCCTGCACCGTCTGATGGTCCTCTCCGAAGCCTACGGTCGCGACTCGGATCCCGTCGATTCGACCTCCCATCGCTCTGATCCCGACAATGCAACATGGTGGCGAATGAACCGGCGCCGAATGGATGCCGAAGGCTTGCGGGACTCCGTCCTGGCCGTTTCCGGCCGCTTCGACGGCGCCGCGGGAGGACCCGGAGTGCGCGCGCCCCTCGAACCCGAGGTGCGCGAATTGATCTTCACCGAAGCCGAAGTGGTCGATCTCTGGCCGGTCGATCCGCGGGAACGCAATCATCATCGGCGCTCGATTTATTTGATGCGCAAACGCAACGTGCCGTACCCGCTGCTGAACGCCTTTGACGCCCCGGACGCCCAATCGCCTTGCCCCGAGCGCGCCGTGAGCACTCATGCGCCCCAAGCCCTCGCCCTCCTCAACAGCCAGTTCGCCCAAAAAGCAGCCCGCGATTTTGCGAATTCGTTGCTGGCTCATAGCGACAAACCAAGCCTCCGCGTCGAAGAAGCGTATCTGCGATGTTTCGGACGGAAACCCACGACTTCCGAGATCAAGGCTGCCATTCGATTCATCCAGGCCGATTCCAGGCCGGAAATGGAACGCTGGACCGACTTCACCCTGGCCCTGCTCAACACCAACGAATTCATTCACGTGCCATGAATCCCCATTCCGTTCCTCGACCTGTGTCTGGACAGGGTTGGTCGCGCCGCGATTTCCTGACCCGCGCCGGACATGGTTTTGGGGCGCTCGCTCTCGCGGATCTCCTCAGAATCGAAGCGGCGGCCCCCGCGCCTCGCCGACTGTCTCCTCAAGCCCATTTCGCCCCCAAGGCCAAGCGGTGCATTTTCTTGTTCATGGTCGGCGGCCCCAGCCAGATGGACCTTTTCGATCCCAAACCAGCGTTGGACCGGCTGCACGGCCAGCGCTTGCCGCCGAGTTTTGGCAAGATCCACAGCCAATTCCTCGAAAGCGACCCCCTTTGTCTCCGCTCAACGCGCACGTGGGGCCGTTATGGACAATGCGGCATGGACATGTCGGACCTGATTCCGCACATGAGGCCTCATGCCGATGACATCGCGCTCCTCCGGTCGTGTGTCGTGGACAGCGTTATTCACGCGCCGGCCCAGTATCAGATGAGCAGCGGACGCATGTTTATGGGCCATCCCAGCCTGGGAAGCTGGCTGACTTACGGCCTGGGCAGCATTTCGGACAATCTGCCCGCATTCGTGGTGATGTCGCAGCCGCAAGGCACGCCCGAAGGGGGGGCTCCGTGCTGGAGTTCGGGTTATCTCCCCGCGCGGCATCAAGGAACCCTGTTCCGTCCCGGGCCGAATCCCATCGTCAATTTGGCGCCGGACAACAGCGCGTTCACTCGCTCTCGCCAGCGCCGAATCATCGATTTCACCCAGGAGTTGAATCGCCGTAACCTTCGTCAAGGCGATGCCGAGCTCGAAGCCCGGATTGCCAGCTACGAGCTCGCCTTCAGGATGCAGGCCGAGGCGCCGGACGCCGTCGATCTCTCCCGCGAATCCGCGGCAACCCGGGCGCTCTATGGTGTGGATCAACCCGCCACGGCCGACTTCGGCTCGCGCTGCCTGATCGCACGGCGGCTCCTTGAGCGCGGAGTCCGCTTCGTCCAACTCTATTCCGGCGGCGGACCGGTCGCCTGGCAATGGGACGCTCACGATGACGTGAACGCGAATCACGAGCGGATGTGTGGAGCCACCGACAAGCCGGTGGCAGCCTTGCTCACCGATTTGAAGCGTAGAGGTTTGCTGGACGATACCCTGGTCATCTGGGGCGGGGAGTTTGGACGTACTCCCGTCAGCCAGAAGGGAAGCCGCGGGCGCGACCACAACGCCACAGGATTCTCCATGTGGTTCGCAGGTGGAGGCGTCAAACCAGGGACGATCCATGGATCCACGGACGAAATCGGCCTGCATACCACCTCAGGACGAGCTCACATCCACGATATCCACGCCACCATCCTCCACTTGATGGGGCTCGACCACACCCGACTCACGCACCCCCACGGTGGCCGGGATGAACGGCTCACCGACGTCCATGGGCATGTCATCCAAGGCCTGCTGGCTTGACGTTCCATTCCTCCCGGCTCAGGCAAGAAATGCAGCATCGGCAAGGCGCTCGTCACGGACCGGCGCCGAGCAAAAACATCCTGCCGATGTTGTTTTTTTGAGGTTTCGAGCGTCCGACGAGCCGGGGGGTTTTATCCTTTGACGGTCCATTGGACCTGACGTAGCGTCCCTCGACGAAAAATCGACTGACGCATGCTAGGCCTTATCATTAAGAAGCTGATCGGTTCCAAAAACGATCGGGAAATCAAGAAGCTTCGCCCGCTCATCGCCCAAATCAATGAGATCGAGAACCGGCTTCAACAGGAGCCGGCCGATGTCCTGCGTGAAAAGACCTCCGCCTGGAAGGCTGAACTTTCGCAAATCGAAGACCTCGAAAAACTTAGATCGAGGCTGCTCGAGATCCTCCCCGAAGCTTTCGCCGTCGTCAAAAACACCTGCCGTCGGCTCTGCGGCACCGACGTCACGGTCCGGGGCCACCCCCTTCGATGGGATATGGTTCCCTTCGACGTGCAATTGATCGGTGGTTACGCGTTGCATACCGGGCGTATTGCTGAAATGGCGACTGGTGAAGGAAAGACGCTCGTGGCCACCCTCCCGGTCTACCTCAACGCCCTCGCCGGGCGCGGCGTGCATATCGTCACCGTGAACGATTACTTGGCGGCGCGCGACAGCGAATGGATGGGGGCCGTGTACCGCTTTCTCGGGTTGCAGGTCGGATGCATTCTGCACGACCAGCCTCCGCCGGTCCGGCGCCAACAATATCAGTGCGACATCACCTACGGGACGAACTCCGAGTTCGGCTTCGATTACCTGCGCGACAACGGCATGGCCACCCGCGCAGAGGAACAAGTCCAACGCGGGCACTTCTTCGCGATTGTGGACGAAGTCGATTCGATCCTGATCGACGAAGCCCGAACCCCCCTGATCATCAGCGGACCCGCCGTCGCCGGCCACGACAATCAGCTCTACGACAAATTCAAATCCAAGATCCTGGATTTGGTCCACACCCAAAGCAGGCTCACCAACCGCATGCTCGCCGAGGCCGGTGAGGTCATCAAAAAGCTTCGCCCTGAGGCGGGCGCACCTCCTGCCGACGCGGGGGACTTGGCCCGCCAAGCCGGACAGCTTATTTACCGAGCCAAGCTGGGAAATCCCAAAGCCGAAGGCCTGCTGCGGCTGCTCGAGAATCCCGAGAACCACCGGTTGCTTCAGAAGGCCGAGACCGAACTGCACCTCGACCAGACCAAGAAGGAACTCTACGCCCAGAAAGAAGAGCTGTTTTTCGCCATCGACGAAAAATCACACGAAGCCGACCTCACGGAAAAAGGCCGGGCTTATCTTTCGCCCGAAGACCCCGAAAGCTTCGTCCTGCCGGACCTGATCACGTCCTTCCACGAAATCGATGCTAACGCCAGCCTCGACGCCCGGAAGCGCCTGGAAGCAAAAGGCAAGTTGCAGGCGCAGTTCGAAGCCAAGGCCCAGCAGATTCACTGCATCTCCCAACTGCTCAAGGCTTACTGTCTTTACCAGAAGGACGTCCAATACGTCGTGCAGAACAACAAGGTCATCATCGTCGATGAAAACACCGGACGCTTGATGACTGGACGGCGCTGGAGCGATGGACTCCACCAGGCCGTCGAGGCCAAGGAAGGCGTTGAAATCGAGCGCGAAACCCAAACCCTGGCGACCATCACGATTCAGAATTACTTCCGGCTCTACCACAAACTGGCTGGCATGACCGGGACCGCAGAGACCGAAGCGGGAGAATTTCTCGACATCTACAAGCTGGGTGTCCTCGTCATTCCCACAAACCGGGCGGTGGGCCGCAAGGACGCCCACGACACCGTCTACAAAACGCGGCGTGAAAAGTTCGAGGCTGTCCTGCGCGAGATTCAAACCATTCACAGCCAGGGACGTCCCATCCTCGTCGGCACCATCTCCGTCGAAGTCAGCGAATTCCTGTCGCGCCTCCTCAAGCAGGCGGCGATCCCGCACTCGGTCCTCAACGCCAAGTATCACCAGCAGGAGGCGGAAATCGTGTCCCGCGCCGGCCAGCGCGGCGCCGTGACCATTGCCACCAATATGGCCGGACGCGGCACCGACATCAAACTCGGCCCGGGCGTTCCCGAAGTCGGCGGGCTCCACGTCATCGGCACCGAACGGCACGAGGCGCGCCGCATCGACCGCCAGTTGCGCGGACGCTGCGCGCGTCAGGGGGACCCCGGTTCCTCCCATTTCTTCATCTCTCTCGAAGACGACCTCATGCGGTTGTTCGGCTCGGACCGCATGGTGAAGGTCATGGAACGCGTGGGTTTGGAGGAAGGGCAGGAGCTCGAGCATCCCCTGTTGAACCGCTCGATCGAGACCGCCCAAAAACGCGTCGAACAGCACAATTTCCAGATCCGGAAACGCACGCTCGAATATGACGACGTGATGAACAAGCAGCGTGAGGTCGTTTACGGCTTCCGCAACGAAATCATCAATTCCCAGGACGTGCGCGATCGCCTCATGGACATCATGGAGGAAGTCGTCGTGCAAAAAGTGGAGTCCCTCACCTCTTCCCTGAGCGACCCCTCCGAATGGACGCTGCGCCCTCTCGCGGATTGGGTGAACATCAATTTTCCGCTTGGCATACCCGAGGAAGAAATCTTAAAGGCGGCCCATTCAGGCAGCGAACCCCCGGTTCCAGGATCCCTCTTCGACGGGTTGAGCGCCGCGCAATTCGCGGTCTGCCAGTTCATTTCAGACAGTGTCCGGAAAGCCTACGAGCTCAAGATCAGTTTCGAACAACCGGACGCGCTGAAGTCCATCGAACGTTATACCATTCTCAGCGCCATCGACCAGCTCTGGCAGGAACACCTTTACGGGATGGACAGTCTGCGCAACAGCATCGGGCTCCGGGCCTACGGCCAGCGCGATCCGCTTCTCGAGTACAAGGCCGAAGCGTTCAAAGTCTTCGACGAATTGATGGTCAACATCAAATCGGAGATCTGCCACAACATCTTCCGAAGCGCTTCCAGCCTGATGGCCTTCGACCAGTTTCTTCGCAATCTGCCCCAACGAACGCTTCACGCCTCGACCAGCGCTTTTTCGGAGACTCCGGCCGCAGGGGCGGCCGCGGCGGAGTCCGGCAGCGACATGGTCACCGAAGCCACCTCCCAGATGCAGAAGGCTGCGCCGATCCGCACCGGACCGAAAGTCGGGCGCAACGATCCTTGCCCATGCGGAAGCGGCAAGAAGTTCAAGCAGTGCTGCGGAAAGTATTGAGTCCATGAAAGTAAAGGGGCGGCCGGGAAAGCCCGACCGCCCTCGCTGGAGGAACGAATCGCTTCGTTCGTTGGAATTCCGCTTACCGGATCTGGCGCTTGCGCCGTTGCATCCACGACAGTCCGGTGAGCCCGAGTCCGAGCATGGCCAGAGTGCCACCCCCGTCAGGCACGTGGTTCACGGTCAAGCCCACCAACTCGTCGTTGCTGCAACCCATCGTCACATGCCCGCCAATCGAGGAGAGCCCGATCGAATCAACCCAATTCATGGGCACTTCCAGATAGTAATGCGAAGGGCCGGACGAACCGTCCCCGCGAATCGTGCGCGGTGACGGCGTTGCATCCGCACCGCTGCCCGCGGAAATGGTCGCCGCTTGCGCATCGTTGATCCCACTGAACCAGTTGACCGAGCCCGTCGCTACGGTGGCGACCGCGCCGCTCACGTAACGCCAGGGATTGGATTGGCTCAGGACGGAGTAACGCACCGACATGAGCGTCGAGGCGCTGTTCAGTTGGTACACCGTGAAGCTGCCGCTCCCGATGCCTGTGCTCTTCAACGCCGTCGTGGACGAATCGCCGAAGTTGTTGAAATGGATCACGTAGTCGCAACCCATTGTGTTCGCGATGGTGTGATAGCCGTTGACTTCGGGGGGGTGCCGGATTCGGATTCCCGTCCACATCGCTGAAGATGTCGCCGGGATAGAATCCCCCCTGGCCTGCCACCATGTTGTATCCGCCCAGAATGCCGAGGGACTTTCCACTGTGAGCATCCCAGCTCTTGGTGGTGTTGTTCCACTTGGTGGAGGTATTCCAGATCAGGGCCTCCAGGTCCCACTGCTGGCCTGACGCCGTTCCAGGCTCGGTCTCGTTGTCTTCCTTGACCACGCTGTCGTGCCCGGTGGGCCCCACGCCACCTCTGGACACCCATGTGCTCTCCGGCGTGCCCCAGCCGGGGCCCTGGTTGTCAAACAGGGTGATGTCCCTGCCCAACACCGTCCCCGACATACTGGCCACTCCGGCAAGTACGATCAGTGTCCGCGTTCTATTTCTCAAAATCATTTCGTTTCGCTTTCCGTTCACACCACAATTGCCGAATGGTCCTAAGCAACGGGCATGCCATCCTGAGGGGTTCGGATTCAATGAAGTCGCAAGTATTTATCTATAAGTGCTTTGCGAATTGATTTCTCGGAAACTCTTTTTGAATTCAACGGAAAGAACTCTCGGATAACTGTAAACATTCCCTACATGGATACCCTCATCACAGGGTGGTGGAAGCAGTGCAAAACGAGCTGAAAGACCGTGGACAGAAGGGCTTAGGCGAGCCTAGCGCTTGAAATCTCGGAGTGGCAGGAATTCCGACAGAGAAGTTGCCGAGCTAGCCTTAAACCTCCCGACCGACTTGATGGTGAGTAACTTGAGCATCAAGTTAGTCGGGAGGCTTAAGGTTTAAATCGTCGCAACCGACCGAACGCAACTCAAACTCGTTCCGCAAATGGAAATCAACCCCAACGGGGTTGTGACTAAAACCTATTTCCGTTTGGCAGGGTAACGCCACAACCGCGTTGCGGTTGAATTCATTACAAACGGCCACCCAAGGTAGCTCGTTCCTCGCAACCTTGGGCTGGAGGACACAATCCCTTTAGGATTGAACGCGGGATTCCGTCGCCCTTGGCTTCGCCCATTCCGTGGCCTATTCGCCCTGCCGAACTGGCTCTCGTTTCACCATCCTTGCGTCATGCCCCCATCATTCTCTGCCGTTCGCATTCATTTGGTCTTCTCCACCAAAGCCCGGTGGCCTTGGCTTGGCGACAACATCAAAATGGCCCCTGCCCAGAAGAAGAAATCCTTGGCACCAGAAAAGTTTGCGTCGCTCTGGAAGATACCCTCAACCAGAGCGACGCAGGCTCCACCCAACCAACTCTTGGGTTCCAGATTCAACAGGAACCTGGATGTCCAGACGTTGAGCAACCCGCGTGCCAGTGATGAAAACCTTCTAAAATCCCCTGAATTCTTAGGAAAACAGCACGGAAGCTTCGTCTGAGTGATTCGAAACGTGTGAAAACAACGCACTCACCTTCAACTTCCACGCTACCCCGCAGAACTCACTCGCCATGCGACTGGAGTTTGAATTCCCCGCTCTCACCCGCATACTTCACACTCGACTGGGTCGGGAAACGTTCCCCATCAGTTTCAACCATGCGGGTTAGATCGAACCGCGTCCCCCGATCCACAAATGGATGTCATTCTCTTTCCACACCCAATTGGAAGAAGTTCCTCCTCGGACCACGCCCCAAGAATACATTTTCGTGCAACAAGGGCGCAGTTTTACTAGCCCGGAAATCCCCAGTCGCGAAAAAAGTATGAAATTTCCGGGCTCAACCTTAGATCAAAATCGGCAGACGGAAAGTATCCTGCGCTTCGTGCCTCTGAGGCGAAAACTCAATGGCCAATCCTTCTTCCAGAGGCCGAAAGGCATGAACGATTCCGGTGTCGATCCGCGCCAAATCGCCCCCTTCTGCCTGGAGCCGAACAACCTCGCCCCCATCCCTCTCCCGCAAAGCCATTTCAACACGCCCCGCCACAACATAAACCCACTCCAGTTTTTTGAGATGGTAATGATTGCCACGCACGGTGCCCGGCTTGAGCTGGATCATCGCCAGGTATCGCATCCCTTCGTCTCCATCGTAAAACTGCGCCAACTCCCCCTGCGGTAGCTGCAGCCTTTTCAGAATCGGCGCGTCTGCTGCAGTGGGGGCGGTCAACATGGGAGTGGAAGTGATCCGAACCCTTCCGCCGAGCAAAACGCGTTCCGTCATGACGCATTCACCTGAGCTTGGAACCCGCTTCAACCTGGAGGCCAGCCCAGCGGGCGCCCGCCTAAAATGTGGCAATGCAAATGGGGAACGGTTTCGCCTCCATCCCGGCCGTTGTTGATGACCAGCCGGTATCCCCGGTCGAGTCCAAGCTCCTTCGCCACCTGAGCCGCTTTCAGCAACAAGTGACCCAGCAGATTCTGATCGCCCGGCGCCGCCTCCCCAATTCGTGGAATGGGCTTGCGAGGCACAATCAACACATGAACCGGCGCTTGAGGGTTGATATCGCGAAAGGCGATGACCGAATCATCCTCATACACGATCGCGGACGGAATCTCCTTGGCGGCAATTCGCTCGAATAGCGTCCGGCTCATGTTAACGGACCTCCATCGCCGCGGCCGGGCGTTTGCCCGCGTAAGACTCGGCATAACACTCGCGCAAAAAAGAAACGATTTCGTCGTTCAACCGCTGGCAGCGATCCGACCATCGACTGGCTCCCAGCAGCAGTTTGACGCAGGGTCGCAACCCCACCACACGAATGCCGCCTTCCTGCGAATCGCCCGATCGCCGCCGCAGTTCATGGCGCACTTCACGGAAAAAAAACAACTCGCAGGACACTCCAAAGGCTTGGGCCAGAATACGCAGATCCAACTCGCGCGTCGCGGACGCCGCGGTTTCGAGATTCTCCGGCGCCGAAACCTTGAGCCCGAAATTTCGAAGCACGCGCGCCAACTGGCAGGCGAACTCGCCAACCGTGATGAAAGTCTTGCCGAGTTCTTCGCGGAAATAGTGCATCACCGCCGTGGCGGCTTCCTGAATCATGTGGGGCTCAATTCGACTTACCGCCTCTCCAATCAGCTCCACCGTGACGTCCTGGGCTGAGCACGGCACCGACTCGCCGTTGGGCAGAGTGAACATGAGGTGGTCACGACGAAGCAAAATCATGCGCTGGCCTCCAGTTTTTGCACTTCCTCCACAAAATCCGTCGCCTCCTGAAAATTCCGATAAACGCTCGCAAATCGAACGTAAGCCACTTGATCCAGTCCTTTCAACCCCTGCATCACTTTCTCCCCGATTTCGTGACCCTGGACCTCGCGGTCGTAGCGATCGCCGAGTTCAGACCTGATCGATTCAACCAATTCCTCCACCGCTTTCGGTGAAACTGGCCTTTTCTGGCAGGCCTTCCGAATGCCCGAAAGAAGTTTCTCGCGCGAAAACTCCTCCCGCCGTCCATCCCGCTTCACCACAAGCAATGCCTCCAGTTCGATTTCCTCGTAAGTGGTGAACCGATGGCTGCAAGTCAAACACTCGCGCCGCCGACGAATCGTCGCGCCTTCTTTCGAGGCGCGGGAATCAACCACGCGGTCATCCTGACCACCACATTTCGGGCAACGCATAAGCTTCGGCCCGTGAACCACCGCATACTGGGGCCACGGGGGAGCTATCACACTAGCGGTGGTGGAGTCAAGAAACGGACTCGATGCTTTACACATTCAACCGCACGTCCTAGCCTGTCGCGCATTCTCCCATGAAGATACCCGTACGTGCCAGCCAGGGCTTCACGCTGATTGAACTCCTCGTCGTCATCGCCATCATCGCCATTCTCGCGGGCATGTTGTTGCCCGCGCTTTCACGAGCCAAATTCAAGGCCAAGGTTACGCATTGCACCTCCAATTACCGGCAGTGGGGTTTGGCGGTGAATCTTTATGCCACGGAAGATCCCAAGGGTCGTCTGCCGGCTTACAAGATGCCGCGCACAGGTCTCAATCCATGGGATGTTTCCCTGGACATGGCTCCAGGGCTCGAGAAGTACGGTTTGACGGTGCCGATGTGGTATTGCCCCGTGCGTCCCGCGGATTTCGCCGATGCCCAAAAATGGTTTGCCACTCAGCGGAAGGGCGAGACGCTGAGCAAAATCGAGGATCTCAACCGATATTTCGCCCGTTCCTTTGGGAATTTCGCGATCATCTGGCATTGCTGGTGGGTGCCACGCCCCCTGGACGACAACTCTCTTTTTCCCACCCCGAAAACCTCCGGCACCGTCACCCGCACCCAGGATGGCTGGCCCAGCCGCATGGAAGACTCGAACGCCTCCCTTCAGCCCGTCATTTCCGATCTCTGTCTGGCGGAGGGCACTCGCAACACCAACACCGCCAAAGCCCGGGCCGCTCACTCGATCGGACAGCGTTTGCAGAGCGTCAATCTCGCTTTCGCGGACGGACATGTGGAGACCCGCAACAGCAAGCAGATTCAATGGCAGCAGTCCGGGAATTGGACCACGTTCTATTGACTCGGTTTTGCCATTCAGGCGAGTTCCTCTCTTCGTCCCGACCTCCTTCGAGTTTGCGACCCTCGCCGCCCTGACGCGCTCGATTCTTTATGCCAGAAGCCTCCATTCCCACACCCACCGGACCTCCCACGCTCCTGCAGCGATTCCTCGATAAGCTCGAGTACTTCGGCAACAAGCTGCCGGATCCGGCCATGATCTTCGTGGTGGCCCTGGCCCTGACCTGGCTGGCTTCCGCCGTGTTGTCGCGGGTGGAGTTCAAGGAGATCGATCCGAGGACGGCCGTGCGTGACGCTTCGGGACAACTCGGCCAGCCTGCCCCGATCAAGGTCAAGAACATGCTAAGCCCGGATCAGCTCACGCTGTTCGTCTCGAAGATGGTCAAAACCTTCACCGATTTTCCGCCCTTGGGAGTCGTGTTGGTGGCTTTGCTGGGCGTCGCCGTCGCGGAGCACGCGGGGTTCATCAATGCAGGGATCAAGTATCTCCTTCAAGTCACGCCGGTTCACCTGCTCACCCCCGCCCTCGTGCTCGTGGGCATCGTCAGTCATTCCGCAGGAGACACCGGGTATGTGTTGGTGGTGCCGTTGGGCGGTCTAATTTTTGGCGTTGCCGGTCGTCATCCGGTGGCGGGGATTTGCGCCGCCTTCGCCGGGGTTGCCGGAGGTTTCAGCGCTTCTTTTTTGCCTTCGTCGCTTGATCCCCTGCTGCAGGGGTTCACGCAGTCCGCAGCGCAATTCATCAACCCGGCGCGCACCGTCAATCCTCTTTGCAATTGGTACTTCATGAGCGCGTCCACGCTCGTCATCTTGATCACGGCTTGGTTGGTGACCGACAAGCTGATCGAGCCGCGATTGAACAAGACGTTGAAGGTCGATGGATCGGGTGGAGGCGACGGGGCTGACCTGCGAAATCTATCCGATTCGGAACGGCGTGGGTTTTGGGCTGGCATGGCTTCCGCGGGCTTCTTGACCACGCTTCTCGTGCTGATCGCGTGGCCAGCATCCTCGCCGCTCCGTGCGAAGGACGGCAGCCTGACTGCTCACGGCGCGCCGCTGATGGATTCGCTGGTACCTTTGATCGCTCTCTTCTTCTTTGTTCCGGGTTTGGTGCATGGCTACATCGCCGGAACTGTGCGCTCCCATCGCGACGTCGTTCAGGGGGTGGCGAAGTCCATGGGCACGATGGGTTACTATCTGGTCATGGCTTTTTGCGCGGCACAATTCACCTACGTTTTCCGCGAGTCGAACGTGGGCGCGCTCATCGCCATCAAGGGCGCGGCGTTCCTTAAAGCCCTCGCTTTGCCGGGGGCCGTCACCATCGTGGGAATCATTGCCATCACGACTTCGGTCAATCTGCTCATCGGTTCGGCCTCGGCCAAATGGGCTCTGCTCGGACCGATCTTTGTGCCGATGCTGATGCAATTGGGGTATTCGCCGGAATTCACCCAGGCCGCCTATCGAATCGGGGATTCCAGTACCAACATTATTACGCCGCTGCTCCCTTATTTCCCGCTCGTCGTTGTTTACTGCCAGCGCCACTCCAAAGCAACCGGGGTCGGGACACTGATCTCATCCATGATCCCTTACACGGTTTTCTTCCTGATCACATGGACCTCGTTGTTGCTGATTTGGTGGGGACTCAAACTGCCGCTTGGCCTTCAGTCCAGCTACACGCCATAAGCAGAGCCGGCTGAGTTGTTTTCGTTCGTCGAAACTTTGTTCGAGGCTTGGGATTCCGAGGTCGGCTGTCGAACGAGTCTTTAAAGGACGGTGTGGAAGAATTGGACTGCCCGTCGCGCGCATGACGCCTCGGACATGAACCTGACCCATCAGGCCGTGCATGATGGCGATTTCTTCCGTGCTCGGCAGTTGCTGGACCGCCATTGCCCGGGAGGGACGACTTCCACGTCGTCCCCGACTTCCCGAGGGTATAGGCCCAAGGTTAAAGTCAAGGGACATACAATTTGTGAAAGAAGGGGGGAGTCCATCCGGCGTTATCAAAACGCGCTTTAAAGCAAAGGGACGCTTTAAAGCAAAGGGACAGACATGTTAAAAAAGGAAGCTTGATTTCAATTTGTTGACTCAGTATGGATTGCCCATGAGACAGGCGAGGATGAAGGTTCCGGAGGATCGGGAAAACGGGTATTACCATTGTTTGTCCCGAGTGGTGGATCGACAGTGGAAGTTCCAGGAGGCCGAAAAGGATAAGTTCGTGACCATCCTGCGCGAATATGAAGCGTTCTGCGGGGTTAGAGTCCTGACTTACTGTGTGATGTCCAACCA
>VHDF01000096.1 GCA_016871495.1 Verrucomicrobiota bacterium
CCGACCAAGGCCGCCAAGCCGTCGAAGGGCAAATAACCAGCGGCTTCCGAACGGCATTCATAAACCAGCGCCCGCAAGGGCGCTGGTTTTTTTTCTGCCGCCCGCATCCAGAGGTTGTCGGTGACCGCGTTGTCTTGGTCACGCAGACAGCCCTGTCTGCTGTGGCGCAGGCTGCCCAGCCTGTGGGGCGACGAAGGAAACTGGGCCGCCTTTTTCATGCACGGGACGCCCGGTGAGGACACCGGGCGTCCAAACACAGAGGCAGGCGCGATGGTGGGCCGCGTGCCCTCACGCGGCACACTGTCGCGGATTCAAGCTCAGGATGAATGATCCGGGCCAGGCGCGTGGAGCGCATGGAAGGGCCTCGTTCTTCACCCGCCGGGCCGACGGGCCGTCGGCGATACGGCAGGCTGGGCAGCCTGCGCCACACCACAACAGCTTCGGGATGCACGGTCTGCCTACCCGTGCATCCCGATGTTGTTGGTAGGGCGGGCCTGTCCCAGCCCGCCGCCCACTCGATGCAAAACATCATGCTCCGGCGGCGCGCCGGGACGGACGCGCCCTACCTGCATCACCGGCAACATCGGGATGCACCGTCTGCCTCCTGGACCGAGCAATCGCGCTTGGACATTCCTCGATCTTGAGCTACAAAACATCCCGTCCTTTCCATGAACACATTTTCCATCTCCCGTCTTGCCCCGCTCCTCGGCGTGGTGCTCTGCGCGGCGAGCCTGACCCTGCAGGCCGCCCCAAGCTTCAAACAGGCCCTGGAGGCGCTCCGAGCCACCGGCCCAGAAGGAGCCGGCCAAGCCCAAGCCGAACAGGCCTGGCGTGTCGTGGCCCAACAGAAACCGGACAAATTGCTCGCCGTCCTCTCCGCCATGAATGGCGCGCACGACCTGGCGTTGAACTGGCTCAGACCCGCCGCGGAAAGCATCGCGGACCGCGCGATCGCTTCGGGTTCCCTTCCCACGGCCGCGCTGGAGAGGTTCTCCACCGATTTCAAGCAGCACTCTCGCGCCCGGCGGCTGGCATGGGAACTCATCGCCCGGGCCGATATGGCCAAGGCGCAATCGATGCTGCCCAAGTATCTCGGCGATCCCGGGGCGGATTTGCGGCGGGAGGCGATCGCGCAAGTCATCCAAGCGGGCGACCAATCCATCAAGAACGGCCAGAAACCGGAGGCCATTGCCCACTATCGCCGGGCACTCACCCACGCCCGGGAGGCGGATCAATTAGAGGACTTGGCCAAGAAGCTCAAGGAACAAGGCGAGACCGTCGCGCTGGCGGCACAGTTCGCCTGGGTGAAAGATTGGAAGGTCGTCGGCCCGTTCAACAATCTGGGCGGGGTTGGATATGACACCCCGTTTGGACCTGAAACTCAAGGGCTCGACCTCCAGGCCTACGAGGGGGCGCAAGGCAAGGTGTCCTGGATCCCCTTTGCCGCAACCGACGATTACGGCACGGTGGATTTCAACAAACCCTTTACGAAACTGAAAGGCGTGGCGGGCTACGCCACCAGCACCCTGGTGAGCACCAAAGCCCAGGACGTGGTGATTCGGCTGGGCAGCCAAAACGCTTGGAAAGTCTGGCTGAATGGGAAACTGCTGTTCGGACGCGACGAATACCATCGCGGTCGCGAGATCGATCAATACCAATTACCGGCGAAATTGAAGAAAGGTGACAACGTGCTCCTCATCAAGGCCTGCCAGAATGAACAGAAAGAAGAATGGACCCAGGAATGGCAGTTCTCGCTTCGTGTCACCACGCCCGCCGGAGAACCCATCCGCTTCGACACCTTCCAACGCGCTCAACTCGATTGAACATGAAAACGAAATCTCTTTTCCTCATCCCCGCCCTGCTGGCGGGTGGATGGCTTCTCCCGGAATCCCTCCAAGCCGGAGACTGGAAGCAGTTTCGAGGACCTTACTCCTCCTCCGTCGCCTCCGACGCCGCGGTGGAACCTCATCTCAACCTCTCCAAAGTGGCCTGGAAAACGAGCCTCCCTGGCCGAGGGCTGGGCAGTCCGATCGTGGTCGGGGACCGGGTCCTTGTCACCGCGTCGAGTGGTCCTCGACAGGAACGACTGCATGTCATGTGCCTGAGGGTTTCGGATGGCGGAAAAATCTGGGAACGTCAGTTTTGGGCCACGGGCCGCACGATGTGCCACGAGAAAACGAGCGTCGCGGCCCCCTCCCCCGTCAGCGACGGAGAACGCGTCTTCGCGCTGTTCTCCTCCAATGATTTATTCGCGCTCGACCTGGATGGCAATCTGCTCTGGGTGCGGGGACTGGGACGTGACTACCCGAACGCCAGCAACAGCCTTGGCATGTCCTCTTCACCCGTGGTCTCCAGCGGGGCCGTGGTGGTGATGATCGAGAACGACAGCGAGTCCTTCTCCGCGGGGATCGATGCGCGAACCGGGAAGAATTTGTGGAAGATGGATCGCCCCAAGCTGGCGAACTGGACCTCCCCCACCCTGTTCAAGACGCCGCAGGGCCGGGAGTTGGTCGCGCTGCAAAGCGGCAAAGGCCTGATCGCGGTCGAGCCTGCCTCAGGAAAGATCGCGTGGAGTTACAAGGAAGGTTCCTCGACCATCCCCTCCAGCACGGCCGTGGACGACACCTTGCTGGTCCCTTCATTCGGCCTCACGGCATTGAAAACTTCTCCGGGAGGAACCGAGGCGGAACAGCTTTGGCGCTCCTCCGCCATGCGGCCCGGCACGGCCAGCCCCGTGGCCATGGGCTCGCGGGTCTACACCTTAAACGACGCGGGGGTCCTCAGTTGCGCCCAGCTTTCGGACGGCAAGCGCCTCTGGCAGCTCCGGCTGAAGGGACCCTTCAGCGCCACACCGGTGGCCTCCGGCAAACACCTTTTCTGCGTCAATGAAAAGGGGGTGTTGCACGTGGTCGACACCACGGCGGCCGAAGGCGCGATCGTATCCGAACTCGAACTGGCGGACGTCATTCTGAGCACCCCTTCCATCGCGCACCGCTCGATCTTCGTGCGCAGTGACGGCGCTCTCTGGAGAATCGGCGACAAATCCTAACCAAACTCCGCGGAGGCCGCTCGCCTCGGCATCCATCGAACCCGATGAAACTCCATTCCGCCATGGTCTTGGCGGCGTTGTGCGGACTCGCCGCCGCCCTCGTGGGAGCGGAGCTCCCCTCCCCCGCGGAAAGAATTCCGCTTTGGCCGGGCCGGCCTCCGGGCGAGTCCTCAGCGCAGGGCCCGGAACGAAAAGTCGAGGGGCGTCCACGCCCGTTCTATCAACTCACGGGCATCACGCAGCCGGTCCTGGAAGTGTTCCCGAGGCCTTCCACATCGGACATTCCCACCGCGGTCTTGGTGTGCCCAGGAGGCGGGCTGCAACGCCTGGCCTACGAGCACGAGGGCCTTGAAGTTGCGGCAAAGTTAAACCAGATGGGACTGACTGCGTTTGTTCTGAAATACCGAGTGCCCGCGCCCATTCGAACCGCCCTGATGGACGCTCAGCGGGCCATGGGATTGATCCGCAAAGACGCAGCCCGGTGGAAGATCGATCCCGATGCGATCGGGATCATGGGTTTCTCAGCAGGAGGAGAAATCGCGGCCTGGCTCATGACCCGGTCCGAACCACGAAGCTATCCACGACAGGATGAAGCCGATGAAACGTCCTCCTTACCCGATTTTTCCGCGCTGATTTACCCCGGGGGACTGCTGGGATCGAAGGGCGCACTCAAATCCGAGCTTTCGGCTGGATTGACACCGAATTTGAATCCCAACTTCGTGGTGCACGCGCTGCGCGACGCCTCGGACAACAGCTTGCAGTGGACCCTCGCGCTCAAACAAGCGGGTGCCCCCGTGGAACTCCACTTGTTTCAAGAGGGCATCCATGGATTCGGCGTGCGCGACGCGGGCCAGCCTGTGTCGGGTTGGTTGTCGCATTTCGAGCGATGGCTCCGTTCACAGGGTCAACTCGATCCCGTGGGTGTGCGAAAACTGGCGCAAAGCTTGATCCAATCCCGATCGGCCGGTGTCCCCGCTCCAGCATTCAAGGAGACCTTGCCTGGAGGATCCTGGGATCAGGCCTACCGGGTCCAATCGCGTGTCGTCCAAGAGCGTGGCCGGCACGCCCCCATTGCGGGTTACAAGGGTGCGGCCGTGACGGCCTCGGCCCAGCAAAGCCTGGGCATCGACCGCCCGCTGACCGGGGTCCTGTTCAAGCCGGGATGGTTGGAGATCGGCGATTCGCGGATCCGGGTGGAGTCGATCCCGAAGGCAGCCTTCGTGGTCGAAACGGAATTAGGCTATGTGCTCGGCACGGATTTGGCGTTCGAGATCCTTCATGAACAACAGGCCCGGGACATGGTCTCCTCGATCGTTCCGGTCATCGAGTTGCCACGATCCGCGCCTCCCGGCATGGCGAGGCCCGGCGGCTACGATTTGGTCGCGGGCAACATCGGTTCCGATCGGTTCATCACGGGCAAACCCTTTCCCATCGCGGGATTCGATCCCAACAGGCTTTCCGTGGTGTTGAGGAAAGACGGAGCCACGCTTCATGAGGCCAACGGCGGGGATGTTCAGGGCGGGCAGTGGAGGAACCTCATGTCGATCCTGAACACATTGGTAAGACAGGGCCACACGCTGAAAGCAGGTCAGATCATTCTCTCCGGCGCCCTGGGAAAAATCCACCCGGGCGAACCCGGCCGATACGAGGCCCTTTACGGCGACCAACATCGCATCGAGTTCGAAGTCCGGTAACGACCTGAATCATCCCCACACTCCCTCCAACCCCGGACATCGCTCGTGCAAATTTCCATCGCCTTGGCGCGCGTCTCCGTTTCGCATGACCCCGGCTCCGAATTCCCAGCTTGATCCCGAAATGGGGCCGGATCAGGCGCCTGTCGAGTTGACCGTCCTCATGCCGTGTCTCAACGAAGTCCGCACGGTTGCCGTGTGTGTTCGAAAAGCCCTCGATTTTCTAAAGCGGCACGGCTTGGAAGGGGAAGTGTTGCTGGCCGACAACGGAAGCACGGACGGCTCCATCGAGTTGGCGAGAGAATCCGGAGCGAGGATTATTCAGGTGGCGTCGCGAGGTTACGGCAGTGCCTTGCTCGCGGGGATCAAGGCGGCCCGAGGGAAGTTCGTCATCATGGGGGATGCGGACGACAGCTACGATTTCAGCGCTCTGGCCCCGTTCCTCGAACGGTTGCGCGACGGAAATACCCTGGTGGTGGGAAACCGTTTTCGTGGCGGCATCGCTCCGGGCGCAATGCCATGGTTGCATCAGTATTTCGGCAACCCCGTGCTCACCGCAATCGGGCGTCTGTTCTTCCGTTCGAAGCTGGGAGATTTCAATTGCGGTCTTCGAGGATTCGAGCGGCGGGCGATTCTCGAACTCGATTTGCAGACGACGGGCATGGAATTCGTCAGCGAAATGATTATCAAGGCGGCCATCATGCACCTGCCGACCTCGGAGGTTCCCACCACCCTTTCCCCGGATGGACGGGGGCGTCCTCCGCATCTGCGGACCTGGAGAGATGGATGGCGGAACTTGCGGTTCATGTTGCTGTTCAGTCCACGCTGGCTTTTTCTCTATCCCGGCATGGCCTTGATGCTCGCAGGTCTCTTAGTGGGAGGCTGGCTTTTGCCCGGTCCCAGGCCGGTGGGCCAGGTCACTTTCGATGTGCACACGCTGCTCTACGCGGCCCTGGCGGTCATCATGGGATTGCAGGCGGTTTGGTTCGCCATTCTGACCAAAGTGTTCGCGGTGGGCGAGCGTCTCATGCCCCCCGATCCTTGGATCTCCCGCTTTCGCAAATATTTTCCCCTGGAACTGGGTTTGTTGGTCGGAGGGTTGCTGGTGGCGGGCGGCTTGGTGGGCTCAATCGCCGCGGTTTATGTCTGGAGCCAGCGCAATTTCGGTGTCCTGGATCCAGGCAAAATGCTTCGGATGATCATCCCCAGCGTGTCCGCCATGGTCATCGGAGGCCAGGTGATCCTCGCCAGTTTCTTCCTCAGCGTTCTAAGTCTCCGCCGTTCGCGCGTGGATCCGGCATGAAACCAGTGGACCGCCTGCTGCGCTCCTGGCGCTGCTATCATGCGGCGGCGCTCCTTCCGCCGGACGCGAAACTCCTCGACATCGGCTGCGGCGACGGATGGTTCCTGCGCCGGCTGGAACGTAAAGGACGACTGGCCTCCGGACTCGGCGTCGATCAGGATCCCGTCTCGCAACCCGGCGGGGAACGGATCGCGTTCCGCCAAGGCTCGCTGCCCGGCTTGGAACTCGGGTCGGCTGAATTTGACGCGATCACGATGATCGCGGTCCTGGAACACTTCCCGGAACAAGTGCTCGAAGACTCCGTACGCTGCTGCCACCGGTGGCTCCGGCCGGGCGGCAAGGTCATTCTGACCGTGCCGTCGCCTCGAGTGGATGACATCCTCCATCTCTTGATCCGCCTGCGGCTGGCGGACGGAACCCACGTGGAGGAACACCACGGCTACGAAGTGGATCGGACGAGGCCGTTGTTCGAATCCGCGGGATTCGTTTGCGAACTTCACAAAACATTCCAGCTCGGACTCAACCACCTGTTCGTGTTTCGGAAGCCGGGATGAACGCGAAAACTCCCCTCGCTTCGAACTGGGAACGCCTGATCCCCTGGGGATTCGGCGTGTTTGCCGTCTGGCTGGCCATCCAGCATCGCGAAACACTGAACACGGACGGCGTGGCCTATTTGCGGCTGGCTTCCTACTGGTCGGAGGGAAAATGGGGACTGGCGATATCGGGATATTGGGGACCCCTGTTGCCGTGGATCATGGCGCTCTTTCTCCGGATCGGGGTCGAGTCCTTGCTGGCGGCGCATTTGGCGATGGCTGTCTCCGCCGCTTTGTTTGCATGGAATGCGCACCAGCTGTTTTTACGATTGAAGATTCCGACCATCGTTCGCATGGGTGCGAACTTCGCGACCGGAATGGCGGCCGCGGTTTGGTCCTCGGCTCAAATCTCGCCGGACTTGCTCGTGGGTTCATGGATCCTGGCCGCA
Organism: Verrucomicrobiota bacterium; assembly: GCA_016871495.1. Lineage (NCBI taxonomy): Bacteria > Pseudomonadati > Verrucomicrobiota > Verrucomicrobiota bacterium. Next base: position 7,026 of record VHDF01000096.1, read on the forward strand.
TTGGGAGCGATGATGGAGCAGGAGCGAAGCGCCACGACCAAGGGCCTTCTCCGTGTGGCCTTCTATTGGTCGATGGCTTACCACGCGAAGGCCATTGCGCTCCCGCTCGCGTTGGCCACAACGCTGGCGGCATGGCTGGCTCAAAGGCTGCAGCAGCGGGGAGACGGCACCTCCACGCGATCCTGGGCGAAATTGGCCGGGCTCATCTTCCTCTTTTCGGCTCCTTGGATTCTGGTGTTATCGCTGAAGTACGGAACACCGACCTTCTCGACAACCGGCAAAATCGCGCACGCGATCGTTGGGCCGTCCGATCAGGAAAGGTATCATCCGTTTGGTCGTACCCTTCATCAGCCCGAGCCAGGCCGCCTCACGGCATGGGAGGATCCGAGCCGCATGGCCTATCGCTATTGGTCACCCTTTGAGAGCCGGGCCTATTTCGACCATCAACTCGGTTTGCTCTACGAGAATTCACTGACCATTCTCGGTTTGCTTTGGACACTGGATGGGGTGGGTTTCGGGTTGGCCGCGCTGATCGCCTCCCTGGCCTGGTGGCGTTCCAAGGAGCCGTTGCGATTGGCTGCTTCGCCGGTCCTTTATCTCGTGGCACCCGTCATGTTCGCGGCGGCCGCGCATGGCTTCACGTATGTTCAAACGGTGGACCTGCGTTATTTCTTCTTTGCTCAGCCATTACTTCTGGCGCTGTGCCTCGTGGGAATCGAGCGTTGGAATTGGATTCAGTCGAGGCGGCCACTTGGACGCGCGTTGGTGATCGCCTCCTTTCTGGCTGTGCCCGGATCGGAGCTATCCCGCGTGATTTCCCCCGCGCCGGCAACAGCCACTCAGGTTGGCAAAGCCATGGCGGACCGTCTGAAGCAAGCCAACGTCGTTCAACCCATTGCGGGAAGTGCATTCTACCAGGGACAGAGGATTGGACTCTATGTCGCTTACTTCCTCGGAACGACATGGATCGGGGATAGCCCGACTGATCCCGCTCCCCTCGTTGGAAGCGCTTCGTCCACAACTGTTATCATTCATCGAAACTCGCCGTTTTCCGCAGCATTGACCGCATCGGGCTTGTGGCGCTCCTTGGATGAACAACTGTTCACCTCTCCGACAGAAGCTCAAGGGTTTCCGCTTGAGGCATTTGTGCGTTCTCGTCCTTGAGACTGGCACAAAGCGTGCGTCAGGGATTCAGGCGGGGCAAATTCCGCCGATAGAAAGGAAAGAGCGTGCAAACTCGTTTCGGGAGTGTTAATTTGCCTTTAGAAGTCCAAAGGCAATTCGTGTTTTCCGAGGTTGACACACGTTCTCCCGCGGAGGTGGAAAGCCAGGTTCAAGCGATTTACCTGGAGATGTTTCCTCACGGCAACCCCGGTTTCACTTCAACCGCGTTTGCGCTCGCGAAGCGTTGCTTTGAGGGTGAATATCCTGGTTACCAAGCGATCGACGCTCGCTACCACGATTTTGAACACACGCTGCAAGGAACCCTTTGTTTGGCCAGAATCCTCCAAGGCCGGCATCGCGCAGGGGTCGCCCCTGTATCCGACGCCAGGCGTTTCGAACTGTCCATCCTCGCGATTCTGCTCCACGACACGGGATATTTGAAGGTGGTCGGCGACAACGAAGGCACGGGTGCGAAATACACGCTGGTTCACGTCCATCGCAGCGCCGAGTTTGCCAAGAAGTTGTTGCAGGGGCATGGAGTTCCTGCGGCCGACATCACCGAAGTGCAAAACATGATTCGGTGCACCGGCGTGAACGTGGATCTCTCCGGAATTCCATTTGGATCGGAGTTGGAACGTCTTCATGGATTCGCCCTCGGTTCGGCCGACCTGCTCGGGCAAATGGCGGCCAGGGATTACATCGACAAACTTCCCATTCTTTTCTCCGAGTTCGCGGAATCCGCCGCCTACAACGCCGGGAAAATGACCGCTGGGGGAACCTTCGCCAGTGCGGACGATTTGATGCGGAAGACCCCTCTCTTCTGGGAAAAATACGTCCTGCCCAAACTCCAGCGTGATTTCCTCGGCATGTATCGCTTTCTGGCCTTACCCTATCCCGACGGGCCCAACTGCTACGTGGCCAGCATCGAAGCGAACATCGACATGTTGAGACGGAAAATGGCTGAAGTCGCGGGCTGAATTCTCCAGGTTGCGAAGCTGCAGCGGTTGAACCTTCGATCGGCAGTTCAACGTGGTGAACATGGGCAAAGGCCTTTCCCAAGTTTGGATGAATCACCTTTCGGATTCACCTCAACTTTCGGCAGGCCTTTGACGCTCAAGCTCTGGCGCATCTCGACGCGGCTGAATTGCCGTTTCATGCAAAAAACTCCGCCGGGCCGAGGTGCGGAAGGGTGAGTATCTTCAGCATCAGGTGAGTCGGCAGGTTCAAGGAAGCCGAGGCTACGGTCTTCTTAATCGAAAAAACTGGCGCGCGGGGTCCAGCGTAACGCTGACACGATGCATTCCCCCGATGGGAATCCCGCCTGTACCGAGGTTTTGCCAATTCGGATTCACCAGGTCCAAGGCGCTTTCCAACACAAACCCCGTGCTGGTGGATGGCCAGGACAATTCGAACCGGTCCCCGTTCAGACGAAAGGTTAATATGGGAGGGATCACCACGGGTTCCGGGCTGATATTCAACTTGAATAGGGTGGAAGCCGATTGCCCGCCTGGATCCGTCACGGTCACTCGAACTTCGGTGCTCCCACCGCCGCCCCCGGCGGCTTTCACCACAAGGCGCCGTTCAAAACCTGTTCCCTGAAATTCGAGAAATGCCAAAGCCGGCTGGGACACCACTCCAGCCACCTGAAGTTCGTCGAATGGACTTTCTTGATCGGCCACGTAGAACACGATGGGAGCGCTTGTCTTGCCGGCTTCCAAACGCAACTCGGGGAAAGAAGTCAGTTCCGGCGGAGTGTTGAATCCTTGGAAGGTGGCGCGGAAGGACGCGGTCGAGATTCCCCCGGCCGGATCCTCGGCTTTCACAACGACCGTCACCGTCCCGCTCGCCTGCGGCATGGGCTGGGCGCGCAGCAGCCATCCACCGTCCACGAATTCGAACGTAATCGCCGAAGAGGGCAGCAGACTTGTGAAATCGCTGGTCGCGGAAAACTTCAACAACGCCAGGTCGTGATCGGCGTCCTGCACGTTCAACCGAAAGACAAGAGCCTGGCCGGACCCGCTGAATTTCTCGGAGATCGGCCCCAACCGCGGTGGCAAATTCGGAGGAGGCGCTGTCGGACTCACCAGGAGTTCGAAGGAATCCGTCGATTCCTGTGCGCTCGAATCACGCACCCGGATGGTCACCGTGGCCCGCCCCGACAAACCTCTCGCGGGCGTGATCGTCAATGATCTCGAGCTGCCCGCGCCGCCAAGCACCAAGCCGGAAGGTGGCACCAGCACGGAATCGGTGGAAGTGACGGTGACCAGAAGATCCGATGCGGGTGTTTCACGATCAGACACCGTGAAATCAAGCCGCACGGATTGATTTTGGACCAGCGACTGGTTGCCCGTGTCGGAGATCACTGGAAACGCGTTGGGTGAGCTGACCACCACGAGGAAGTTGACGCTGGCCACCCCGCCGTCCGGATCCAGCAAGGCCAGGGTGATAGTCGAGAATCCGCTTTGTCCCGGGAGCGGGCGCACGACCATTTTGCGTTGAGAACCGGTGCCCGTGAATTGAACCCGTCCATCGGGCACCACCGCCGGGTTGCTTGAAGTGGCGAAAAGCAGGAGGTTCGCGACCTCGGTCTCGACATCGCTCAAGGTCAACGTGATCTCGTCGCTCACCCCGTCCATCGCGATGGGAAGATTCGGTACCGCACTGAGACTCGGGGCGTCGTTCACCGGTGCCACATCCACCCGGAAGGTTCGCTCGACAAAAAAGCCGTCCTTGTCCTGCAATTTTATCGTGATGTTTGCGCCACCAACAGGCCCCGTCCCGAATTGGTTGGTTCGAGGCGAGAGGGTTAGGGATCGTGTTGCGCCCGACCCGCCAAGCCTCACTCCCTCGTCCGCAAACAAGTTCGTATTCGAGTGTTTGACCGACAGGATCAAATCCGCCGCCGCCGTGGTGTCGTCCGAAAGATTCAAACTGAGGTTCAGGACGGTATCCTCGTTCATGGTGACAGGGGATGCCGGTACTCCTCCGAGGACGGGCGTCACGGGCGAAACGCAGGATTGAAGTTCGCTTGTCGTCAGTTCCAGAGCCCAGCCTCCGGTCACCGATCCGCCATCCACGGTAATGGAGTCGGAGACAAACAAACTCCAAGTGCCTGGCGCCGATTTGCCATGAAGCGTGGTTAAATCCTGACTGTAAGGCGGCCCCGGCGCGGGAGCGAGCAAGGGCAGAGCGGACGGGGCGGCGGACGGACGGTAACTCCCGGAAACGAGTGGTCCAGCGGCCGCGATCGAGGCAGTGGCGCCGGCATCGAAAGTCAGAGCGACGCCACTCGCGGAGACATCCCCTCCCACCCCGTTCATGAGGATGATCTTGTCCCCTAGCGGCGAAACCAGCAGCGCCTGGAGATCGTGGGGCCGCGAGTGGGCAACGCCGAAAAGCCTCACTTTAACTCCGCTCACGGTCCCGGCAAACGTTGGCGGGACCGTCACCGTAGAGGGAAAAACGGAACCCTGCCCAATCGAAGGCACGAGGATGGCCGTGGCATTGGCAAAAGACGAAGTGGTGGTAACGTCCTTCCCGAGCCGAATCTCGAATGGCAAGATCTCGGTCCCAACCGCGCCTACGACCACCTGGACAGAAGGCTTTACGACATCGCCGGGAGAACCGATTGGGAGGAAAGACAGGTCCGCCTCGAAACGGTCACCCGGGGCGACGGGTCCGGCGATAAACCTCGCTCCGAACGATCCTGTCACACCGTTGGTATTCAGAACAAAGATCGAAAGGGAAACGAGTGGTGTGGAGGATTGATTGGTGAAGGCGAAGCGCATTTCCACGAACTCGCCAGGATCCACAGCGCCATTGCCGCCGGAAGTCCCGGCGGCCACCAGTGCGTTGCCGGGCACACCGCAGCTTTCGCGCACCAATACCACCGGGTTCGAGGAAGCCGCCCCAACCAGAGCGGCGCGCAGATCTGAGTTCGCTCCGAATCCCACAGACGCGAGGATCAACAAGCTGGCCAATCGGGAGGTATTCACAGGAAGAACGACGTTGTCAGGTTGATTGGAACCGTTTCGGGTCAGCCTAGCACAACCCCGAGGAAGTAGCCAGTCCGCCTTCGGAAAATCAATCGCGGGTGGTGAGACCGAAGTCTGCCGGATCCCCGACTAGAACTTGGAAGAGTAGAGACGGAGCAGGGCCTCCGTTCCGAAGTGGTCCATCATGCCGCAGGCCACCAGGGCGAGAACCGGGGCGAGATCGACCCGCGCGATGGCGAGAGGGATGAAACGGACCGGTTCGAGTACGCGCCGGGCGGTGGCATTCACGTAGTTCCAAAAATCGTGATTGCCCAAATAGACGTAGCTGTTCACGAGGTGGAGGCCAAAAACCCACGCCAACGGCATGGCCCAAGCCAGATAGACGGACAAGGCGAGGGCCCCGCCCTGGCGCCACACTTGAGCTGACGGACGTATCTCGGGCACCAAACCCAGGGCGGCCATCGGAGTTTGCAATCCTGCCCACAGGCAGAGCACGGAAAGGGGAACGCCGAAAATCAACAACCAGGAAGGTAGCCTCACCAAGGGACCAAGATGCAACCTCACGAATCTTTGATACGTGACCGTGTCGGGCAGCTTCCGGTGCACGGCGGCAAGAAAGATTACACACCAGTAAAAAACGCCTGCGATTTTAAGGAAGGCGAGGGTCGAGTAAAGATACACCTTGCCGAGCTCTTGAACGCGGAAAGAAAAACGGACCACGCCCAGATCCAACACCGGCACCCATTGGTAGGCATCGCCCAGCCGTTGATAAAAGATGGGGCGAACCAAAAGGAGAAGGATCAACCCGGCGAGATAAACCCATGTCTTTTCCTGCCGCACCTCGATGCGCTTCAAAGTGGACAGCAACGAACCCGAGCCCGCGCGAATTGTCGGCGAAAGGTCAATGGACCGCCAATTGAGCCAGAGAAGGAGTGCGACGCAGTTCAAGATGACGTCGAGCAAACTCATGGTGAGTCGGGGCGCGGTGGATCCCCTGGGTCGATGAAGCGAGAGCCCGTTGAAATGCCCTACATCATGCGCAACAACGTGTCAGCCATCTCGCTTGGAGTCGCGGCGACCCCAATGCCGGCGGCTCGAAAGGCCTCGATTTTGGCAGCGGCAGTTCCTTTGCCCCCGCTGACAATGGCGCCCGCGTGTCCCATCCGCCGTCCCGGAGGAGCCGTCGCTCCGGCGATGAACCCTGCCACCGGTTTGGTGCCGTGACGGCGGATCCACTCCGCCGCGTCTTCCTCGCCATTCCCGCCGATTTCCCCAATCATGATGATCCCATGCGTGTCGGGATCCTTCATGAAAAGCTGAAGGACATCCAGGTGACTGGTCCCATTCACGGGATCTCCTCCGATGCCCACGCAGGTGGACTGCCCGACGCCGCGGCTGGTCAATTGCCAAACCGCCTCATAAGTCAACGTGCCACTGCGGGAAACCACGCCGATATTCCCCTGCTTATGAATGTAGCCGGGAGCGATACCGATCCGGCAGCCTCCGTGCGAATCTTTCCCTGGACCGGGACTGACCACGCCTGGACAGTTCGGCCCCACCAATCGAGTGCGGGATCCTTGCATCGCGCGTTTCACCCGAATCATGTCCATCACCGGAATTCCCTCCGTGATGCACACGACCACATCGAGTCCGGCGTCGATTCCTTCCAGGATCGCGTCCGCCGCGAAGGGTGGCGGGACGAAAATGGCCGAGGCGGTCGCGCCCGTGGCTTGGACCGCCTGGGAGACGGTGTCGAAGATGGGGACCTTGTTCTCGAAAAGTTGTCCTCCCTTGCCCGGAGTGACTCCAGCCACGACCCGGGTTCCGTAAGCCAGCGAAAGCTGGGCGTGGCGGGCGCCAAATGCACCGGTGATGCCCTGGATCAAGATCTTGGTGTCGGGTTGAATCAGAATGGCCATGGGAGAAAGCGTGAAGAGTGAGAGCTCGAATTCAAGCGCGAACGGCGGCGACGACTTTACGGGCGGCGTCGGCCATCGTGTCGCCGGAGATGATGGTCAGGCCAGATTCCGCAAGGGTCTGTTTGCCGGCCGCGACATTGTTGCCTTCCAAACGAACGACGAGCGGCAGTTTCAAACCGGTCTCGCGGACGGCCGCGACGATCCCGGTGGCAATGACATTGCAGTCCATGATGCCTCCGAAGATATTCACAAAAATGGCCTGCACATGCGGATCCTGCAGGATGATCTTGAAGGCGGCGGTCACTTGCTCCTTGCTGGCGCCTCCTCCGACGTCGAGAAAATTCGCGGGGGAACCGCCGAAATGCTGGATGATGTCCATGGTCGCCATGGCCAGACCGGCTCCATTCACCAAACACGCGATGGAGCCGTCGAGTTTGATGTAGTTGAGCTGATGCTTGCTCGCTTCGATTTCGAGCGGCGCCTCCTCGTTCAAATCGCGCATGGCGACGATCTCCGGGTGCCGGAAAAGAGCGTTGTCGTCGATCGAGATTTTGGCGTCCACCGCCACCATGTTTTCCGCCCCCGCGGCATCGCGCACGATGCACAGGGGATTGATCTCGACCATGGAGGCGTCGCATTCCCACCAAGTGCGGTAAACGTTGCCAATGAGTTTGGCGGCAGCACTCGCCAGAGCGCCCTGCAAGCCCAATCCGGCGGCAATCTTGCGCGCCTGGTAGGGTTGAATCCCGACGGCGGGATCGACCCACTCTTTGAGAATCTTCTCCGGAGTCTTGACCGCGACCTCCTCGATCTCCACACCGCCCTCCGTGCTGGCCATGATCAATGGACGGGAGTTGTTCCGATCGAGCAGCACGGCGAGATAAAACTCCTTCACGATCGTCTCCGCGGCCGCCACGAGCAACGTCTGGACCTTCCGTCCGTCCGGTCCGGTTTGCTTCGTGACGAGCACTTGGCCGAGCATGGACTTGGCCAGTTCGACGACTTCCTCCTTGGACTTGGCGAGTTTGACTCCGCCTTTGCAGCCGGACTTGAAAATCCCTTTGCCGCGTCCGCCGGCATGGATCTGGGACTTGACCACGGCTAGCGACTGGCCGGAGCCGAAGATTTTGTCGGCGGCGGCTTCGGCTTCGGAGATCGTCACACACGGCTGGCCGAGGGGCACAGTGACTCCGCGCTGGGCGAGCAATTGTTTGGCTTGGTATTCGTGCAGATTCATGGAACGGAAGGGGAAGGAGTGAGGGGTCCCGTGCGATCGATCAGCGTTGTTCGATGGGCGTCACTTTCAGTCCCACGGGGCCGTTGTAATTGCTCTGGGGACGAATGAGCCGGTTGTCGGCGAGCTGCTCCAGCACGTGGGCGGTCCAGCCGCTCGTTCGGGCGATGGCGAAGATGGGAGTGAAGAGGTCGGTCGGAATGCCGAGGGAGTAATAGACCGTGGCGGAATAGAAATCGACATTCGCGTGCAGGTTCTTGCGCGAGAGCATGAGCTCGGCGATGCGCTCGCTCATCTGGATCCACTTCGACTCGCCCAGGCTTTCGCTGAGTTTTTGGGCCATGCGTTTGAGATGAGGCGCCCGGGGGTCGAGGACTTTGTAAATGCGATGACCGATGCCCATAATCTTCTTCTTCTGGGCCAGGGCTTCCTCAATGTAGGCGTCCACCTGCTCCAGGGATCCGATTTCCTGGAGCATTTTGATGACCCCTTCGTTTGCGCCACCGTGCAGCGGGCCTTTGAGGGTCCCAATCGCGGTGGTCACCGCGGAATACATGTCGCTCAGGGTGGCGATGGTGACGCGGGCGCTGAAGGTGGAGGCGTTCATGCCGTGATCTGCGTGCAGCACGTAGCACATGTCCATCGTGTTTTCCTGATCGCGGGAGGGCGCGTGCCCGGTGATCATGGAGAGAAAGTTGGCGGCCTCGCCCAAGGCGGGATTGGGATGAACGAGCGGCAGTCCCTGGCGATGGCGATGGAAATAGGCGGTGACCACCGGAATTTGGGCGATCAGGCGGAGGGCTTTGCGGCGTTGCGAGTGTTGGGAATCATCGTCGCAAGTGGTGTCGAAGCAGCCGAGCGCCGAGATGAGGGTGCGCACGGCGTGCATCGGCGGCGTGTCCTTCGGCAGGGTTTGCACGATCTCGATGACCCCCTGGGGCAGTTCGCGAAATCCAGCCAGCGTCGCCTTGAGCTCCTCGAGTTCCCGGCGGTTGGGGAGATGATTGTGGTGCAGCAAGTGAACCACCTCCTCGTAGGAAACCTGGCCCGCCAGCTCGTTGATGTTGTAGCCGCAATAAATCAGTTCGCCGATGTCGCCTCGGACGTCGCTGAGCCGGGTGTTGGCGGCAACGACACCTTCGAGGCCTCGGGGAGTGGCGGGGGGCGTGGAACTCATGGGAGCATGAATGGAGAATTCGCGGTTATTCGCACGGCAAATGTAGTTTTGCGTGTTTTGACGCGTCAACGGTTTTCCCCCCCCCTCAGGGCCGCCCGACGCGTGTATAAGCAGGCACCAAGGATGCATTAGCTCCTGTAACCCGTGTCCTTGGGACCAGCATGCGCAACGGAAAGGGGATGGCTGGGTCATATTGAAGGCAGCATGCGACCGACCCCACCCGCGGCCGGAATCACCTCCCCCTCCGCAAAGCTGCGTTGAAGGCAAGTTGGCCATCATCGCAGGCGCCGGCTCTTCCTCGGGCCTTCGAAGGCGGAGAGGCGCACCGAGTGGGATACGAATGACTTCCCGATCCAACGAGGCACGAGGCTCTGGCCACTGCCCCTACAAACGCACCGGAATGCCGGCCGCAGCCAGCGCCTTCTTCACGTCCGCCACCGTGTAGGTGCCGAAGTGGAAGATGCTCGCGGCCAGCACGGCGTCCGCCTTCCCTTGCAACAACACCTCGGACATGTGCTCCAGCTTGCCCGCGCCGCCGCTCGCCACCACAGGCACACCGACCGACTCGCTCACAAGACGCGTAATCTCCAAATCGTAACCCGCCTTGGTGCCGTCCGCATCAATGCTGTTGAGAACGATCTCACCCGCCCCGAGGGAAACCGCACGGCACGCCCATTCCCGGACTTCCATGCCCGTGCTCTTGCGTCCGCCATGAACGAACACTTCCCAATTCCCGGGTCCGACTCTCTTGGCATCGATCGAGACCACAATGCATTGACTTCCAAATTTCTCCGCGCCTTCGCGGATCAAGTCGGGATTGGAAACCGCCGAGGAATTGATGCTCACCTTGTCCGCCCCCGCCTTCAACATGGCCCTCATGTCGTCCAAAGTGCGAATGCCACCGCCCACGGTCAGGGGCATAAAACAACGGTCCGCCGTGCGTTCGATCACCTGCACCATGGACGCGCGTCCGTGCGCACTGGCCGTAATGTCGAAAAAGACCATCTCATCCGCGCCTTGGTCGTTGTAACGCACCGCCAATTCCACCGGGTCGCCCACATTCCGAAGTTCCCCGGCCTCCGCCTTGCCAAATTGCACCCCACGGGTCACGCGGCCATCATGGACGTCCAGGCAGGGAATCACGCGTTTCGCAAGCATCGAATCCAATTCTCTTTTCACACCAGCCGTTCATTCAGAACCTCCGGCACCACGCGGCCGTGGACGTCCGTCAGCCGGAAATCCCTTCCGGCATAGCGATAGGTAAACCGCTCGTGATCGAAGCCCAGGCAATGCAGGAGCGTGGCGTGTAAATCATGGACATGCACCACGTTGTCCACCGCCTTGAATCCGAATTCATCCGTGGCGCCGCACACCGTTCCTCCGCGAATGCCGCCTCCCGCCAGGACCACCGAGAAGCCATAGGGATTATGATCCCGTCCGTAAGTTTGATCCCCGGAGGGCTTGAGTTCCACCGTCGGGGTGCGACCGAATTCTCCGCCCACCAAGATCAACGTGTCCTCGAAAAGTCCCAGTGTTTTCAAATCGTGAATCAACGCCGCGATGGGACGGTCAATGTCCCGCGCCAGCCGTCGGTGGGCGTCCTCGATTTTGTCGTGGCTGTCCCAGGGCTGGCCCGCGCCATGCCACAACTGCACCACGCGCACACCCCGCTCCAACAACCGCCGGGCCATCAGGGTTTGCCGTCCATGAACGGTGTCCCCGTAAAGCTCACGCGCGGCCTTGGACTCCCGGCTGAGATCAAAGGCATCCATGGCCTCCGCCTGCATCCGGTAGGCCAGCTCGAAAGAATGAATTCGGGCCTCCAAGCGGGCATTGGACGCCCGGCCGCGGCGCTGGTGTTCGCGGTTGAAATACTGCAGCAGGTCGAGCTGCCGGCGCTGAGCCTCGGCCGTCACGTAGTGATTGCGAACGTGCTCAATCAGTTTCTCCACCTCGGTATGCTTCGGATCGATAAACGTGCCTTGAAACACACCCGGCAAAAATCCGCTCTGCCAATTCTCGGCTTCCTTGATCGGATACCCCCCGGGGCACATCGCGATAAAGGCCGGCAAGTTCTGATTCTCCGTTCCCAATCCGTACGTCACCCACGAACCGAAGCTCGGACGGCTCTGCACGGCATCCCCGCAATTCATGAGCATCAAGGACGGCTCGTGATTGGGCACGTCCGCCTGCATGGAGCGGATCACCGCCAGGTCATCCGCATGCCGGGCCAGGTACGGAAACAACTCGCTGACATCCAGTCCACTGGCGCCATGCCTGGAAAACTTGAACGGACTCGGAAACGCCGCGCCTGTCTTCCGCTCGGTGCGCAGGTTTTCCGTTGGCAAGGGCTTGCCCGCGTATCGCTCCAACATCGGCTTGGGATCAAAAGAATCCACATGCGACGCGCCGCCGTTGAGAAAGAAATGAATCACCCGCTTGGCCGCGGGGCGGATATGGGGAGGACGAGGCTGCAGGGGGTTCGGCGCGCTGACGGTTTCCGCCATCAACTGGGAAAGCCCCAGCCAGCCCACGCCCAGACCGGCGCGGCGAAGAAACTCCCGCCGCGGCACACCAGACTCCACGCCTTCGTTGAATTCGCCGCCCGTCACACCGCGAAATCTGCTCCCTCGTGGCACAAAACGCGAGCCTTGCTTTGCATGTCCAGCGGCTCCCCGTGCACCCCGATGTTGTTGGTAGGGCGGGCCTGTCCCAGCCCGCCGCCCACGGGATGCAAAACATCATGCTCCGGCGGCGCGCCGGGACGGACGCGCCCTACCTGCATCCCCGGCAACTTCGGGATGCACCGA
>VHDF01000097.1 GCA_016871495.1 Verrucomicrobiota bacterium
TATACTCAACGCAGTTTAACGAGGTCGTGGCGGGGTAGACCTCCTCGGGCTGCGGAAAAGAAGCTCAAGAGACCAGTTATGAACTCTCGAAAAGGTCCTTTTACGATAAAGACGAGACTGCAACAGCGACTCATGTGGGTTATCGTGCTGGCCATGACGGTACCTACATTGGTATTTGGAGGCAGTCTTTTTGTCTTGATTCAAAAGTGGTCAAACCAGCCTCAACCACTCCAGGCGCTGGAAATGGTCATGAACTGCGTGCCGGTCGTAGCCATCGCGTATCCGATCCTGATTTCGTGCGTGTTCTACGTGGCATTGCAAATAACCGATAACATTGTTGGACCCGTGGATCGAGTGGTGCGGGAAATCGATGCCCGGTTGTATGGGGGGGCTCGGGGACCGATTCGAATCCGGGAGAAGGACGCGTTGGTGCCCTTGGTGGACCGGATCAATCAGGTTTTAGAGTGCGCCGAACGGCGTGATGGATTGGGGGCAACCCCCATTTCCATCCATGTTGGGGTCGATTCCGCGAACGAGGCGAGATCCAGTGCGGCTTGAAACTTTCGCCCCTGAGCGATTGGAGAAGTTTCGGGGTTTCGAGGCCGCACCCCTCGAGCGTTAGCCGGGGATCAGCTCGGAAACGAGCGCTCGCTCTTCCTTCAGCTCGTTGATGGTCAAAGCGATTTTGGCGCGGCTGAACTCATTCAAAGGAAGGTCCCGCACCACTTCCAGGGATTTGCCGTCGCTGTGCACCGGGAATGAACTGATGAGGCCCGCATCGGTCCCGTAACTCCCGTCGGAATGCAGGCAAACGCTGTGCCAATCGCCCGCGGCGGTGGGGGTCACGATCGAACGGACGGTGTCCACCACCGCATTGGCGGCGCTGGCCGCACTGGAGGCGCCGCGAGCCTTGATGATGGCGGCGCCGCGCTGCTGGACAGTCGAGATGAAGTCGCCCTGGAGCCAGGCCTCGTCATGGATGATTTCCGTGGCTGGGCGCCCTGAGATCTGAGCGTTGTGAAAATCCGGATACTGGGTTGAGGAATGATTCCCCCAAATGGTCATGCGGGAAACGGCGGTGACATCGACGCCCGCTTTCCTGGCTAACTGGGCTTTGGCGCGGTTTTCGTCGAGGCGGGTCATGGCGAAGAAGCGGTCACGCGCGATGCCCCGGGCGTTATTCATGGCGATGAGGCAATTGGTGTTGCAGGGATTTCCCACCACGAGAATCCGCACATCCGGCGCGGCGTTTTTCTCGATGGCCCGGCCTTGACCGACGAAGATCTTGCCGTTGATGCCAAGAAGGTCTTTGCGCTCCATGCCCTGCTTGCGTGGAATGCTGCCCACGAGCAAGGCCCAATTCACATTCCGGAACCCCTCGTCGAGGCTCGAGGTGGGCACGACGCCTTTGAGCAGAGGGAATGCGCAGTCATCGAGTTCCATCACCACGCCTTGGAGAGCGCCCAGGGCGGGCTCGATTTCGATGAGGTGCAGGATGACCGGCTGGCCGGGGCCGAACATCGCTCCGGAGGCGATGCGAAAGAGGAGAGAATAGCCGATCTGGCCGGCGGCGCCGGTGACGGCGACTCGAATGGGCGATGAACTCATAGCATGGAGGATGAAAAAGCGATCCGATTTACGGTCCGCGGAGTATGAGAACCGGGGAAGTGAAATCAAGCGGGAGTTTGGGCTTTGCAGTCCTGCGGGTGTGGTGTTTAGTGCTTGGCCGACGATGACCACGACGCGACTACAGGCGGAATCGGACCGATTATTCTCGGAAGCCTTGCGCTATCTCCCTGGGGGCGTGAATTCTCCCGTGCGCGCCTTTCGTGCGGTGGGGGGCTCGCCCTTTTTTACTCGCCGGGCGCGGGGAGCATGGCTGGAGGACGCGGACGGACGGCGCTATATCGATTATGTGTCCACCTGGGGGCCTGCCATCTTGGGGCATGCGTTTCCGGCCATTGTCGAGGCGGTGAAGCGGGCGGCGGAGGAGGGAACGAGCTTTGGCACTCCGAATCCCGGCGAGGTGGAGATGGCGCGGCTGTTGTGCTCGGCGGTCTCGAGCCTTGAAAAAGTGAGACTCTGCAACTCGGGCACCGAGGCGACGATGTCGGCCATTCGTTTGGCGCGCGGGTTTACGAAGCGGGACAAGATCATCAAATTCGACGGGTGCTATCACGGCCATGCGGATTCGCTGCTGGTGAAGGCGGGTTCGGGAGCCTTGACCTTTGGACATCCGGACAGCGCGGGCGTTCCCGCGGCATTCACGCAGCACACGTTAGTGGCGCCTTTCAATGAGGAAGCGCCGTTACGGGAGCTCTTCGCCGCGAACCGGGGAATGGTGGCCGGGGTCATCGTGGAACCCGTGCCGGGCAACGCGGGTTTGTATCCGCCGCGACCGGGTTACCTCCAATGGCTGCGCGAACTTTGCACGGAAGAGGGGAGCTTGCTGATTTTCGACGAGGTGATGACCGGATTCCGGCTGGCTTGGGGGGGGGCTCAATCCCTCTACTCGGTCAAACCCGACCTTTCGTGTTTTGGGAAGATCATCGGGGGCGGCTTACCCGTGGGAGCCTTCGGTGGCCGGGCCGAAATCATGGATCTGCTGGCTCCTTTGGGACCGGTTTATCAGGCTGGGACGCTGAGCGGCAATCCGCTTGCCATGGCGGCCGGCCTGGCCGCGTTGCGGGAGCTGGCTCGAGGCCATGTGTATCCGGCGATCGAGGCTCTTGGAGCGAGGCTGGAGTCCGGGATGAAAAAGGCGGCCGCGGAGGCCGGCATTCCGGTTCAATTCAACCGGGTGGGATCCATGTTTTGCGGATATTTCACGGCCGAACCCGTCCATAACTTGGCGGACGCGATGAAGAGCGACCGCGTTCGATTCGGGCGGCTTTTTCATGGCCTTTTGGAACGCGGGGTGTTTTTGGCGCCATCCCAATTTGAAGCGGGATTCATTTCCGCCGCGCATTCGACGGAGGATATCGACCGGACGATTGCGGCGGCGACCGAGGTTTTCGAATCCCTCGCTTGATCTTGTGAGACGAGGCGCGCGATGAGAATCATGTCCATTGACCCGGGAAGCGCCCGCTTGGGCATTGCGATCAGCGACCCCTTGCGAACGGTTGCGCAACCCTTGGAGTTCGTCCCCGCGGAGCCTGAAGCGGAGGTGTTTCCGCGTTTGTCGCGGCTGGTAAGCGAACACGAAGTGGAGAAGATCGTCGTCGGGATGCCGCGCAACATGGACGGGAGTTACGGAGGGGCTGCGGAAACGGTGCGGGCTTTCGTGGAACGGCTGAGGACGGAGTTGAAGGTCCCGGTGATCACCTGGGACGAGCGTCTGACCTCGGTGCAGGCTCATCGCATGCTCCAGGACGCCGGGGTGAAGTCAAAACAACGCCGGGGACGGGTCGATGGGGCGGCGGCCGCGATTTTGCTCCAGTCCTATTTGGACAGCCAGCCTGCGGTGTGAAAGCCGGGGCCATGTCGGATCGCGAGGATCGCTTGCGCATCAAGATCGTCGTGGCTTACGACGGGGCGCCCTTTGCGGGGTGGCAGGTGCAGAAGACCGGTGTGGGCGTGCAGGAGAAACTGGAGGAAGCACTGCGCCGCCTGTTCCCGGGACTGGGGAGAATTCAGGGATCCAGCCGGACGGACACCGGGGTTCATGCCCGCGGCATGGTGGCGCACTTTGACGTGCTTCGGTCCCAATTTCGAATGACGCCTCGGAAGCTGGTGTTGGCGGTCAATGCTCACCTGCCGGAGTCGATTCGGGTGATGCGGGCGGCTCGGGTGAGCGGCTGTTTTCACGCGCGTTTCGACGCGTCGTGCAAGGAGTATCGCTATTTTGTGTGGAATCATCCCGCGCATGACCCGTTGCGCCTGAACCAGGTTTGGCATGTTCCCCGTCCTTTGAATCTGACCGCGATGCGGAAGACGGCGACGCTGCTTGTCGGACGCCATGATTTCAAGGCGTTCGCGGCGCAGGCGGGATATCCGGTGCACTCCACCGTTCGTACTTTGACGCGATTGCAGGTGACGCGGTCTGGAGCGTTGCTGACGTTTCGTGTCGAAGGGGATGGGTTCCTCTACAAGATGTGCCGGGGGATTGTGGGCACGCTGGTCCAAGTGGGGCTGGGTAAATTGGGACCGGATTCGGTGCTGGCGATGCTGGCATCGAGGGACCGGCGGCTGGCTGGCATGACGGCGCCGGCGCACGGGTTGGTTTTGTGGCGGGTTGCTTACGCGGGCGGGGCACGGGATCCTCGAGGCCTGGAACCGGTTGAGGAGGGCGTTCCCGATGAATGAGCGGAAGTTTCATGTGGTGCTGGTGGAGCCGGAGATTCCTCCCAACACGGGGAACATTGCGCGGCTCTGCGCGGTGACGGGTTCGATGTTGCATTTGGTCGGGCCTTTGGGTTTTCAGCTGGGAGACAGGGAATTGAAAAGAGCGGGCATGGATTACTGGAGGCAGGTGGAGTTCAAAATCTGGAGTCATTGGACTGAGTTTTGCGGCGCCCTCCCCGCGGGATCGCGGACGTGGATGATCGAGGCGGGCGGTCCGAAGCGCTACGATCAAGCGTCCTTTGCCTGGGGGGACTGGCTGATCTTTGGCCGGGAGACCCTCGGACTGCCGGAGGAACTGCTGCGGGGTCATCGGGACCGGTGGTTGCGCGTGCCGATGCGGCATCCTGAGGCGCGATCCCTCAATCTCTCGAACTGCGCGGCGCTGGTGTTATTCGAAGCTTTGCGCCAGCAGGGGTTTGCCGACTGCGATCACTTGCGGACGAACCATTGAGCGATGCGTTTGCGCTCGCGCCAGCTGACGAAGGCAGCGAGAGCGGCGGCGGAGAAAACGGTGGCGGGCTCGGGGATAGGAACCACCTCCCCGGTGGGCAGGATGCGGGCGGCGATCAAGCCTGAGCCCGCTCCGAACGGATCGAGGAACCGGATTTGGGCCACTTGCGAAGACGTCAACGCCGTGTCGGCGCTCCCGAAGATCACCCGATCCGTTCCGCCACCGCTGGTGCTGCCGCTCCAATTCGCGATGGTGAGGAAGGTCCCACCGGTCCACCCGATCGACTGGCTGGCATCGAACTGGAGCACGCTGGATCCCGCGCCGAGGAGCAGGGTGCCTTGTTGGAGATCCGTTTCGCCGGTATAGGAATTGGCGCCTGATATTTGGAGGGTGCCGGTGCCTGTTTTGATCAGCCCCGAGGCTCCGCCAGAAATCGACGCGGTGACATTCATGTCGGGATGGGCCCCACCCTCCGCGATATTGAAGATACGGGTGGATGCGCCGAGGGAAAGGTTGCCGCTGACGGTGGCCATGGTGGAGCTGGCGTTGCCGGTGACGTTCCCGTTGAGGGTAAGGACGCCCGCTCTGGACTGGGCGGTGCCGCCGGTGAAGGAGAGGGGGCCGAGCGTGTCGCTGTTGTTGTTCAGATCGAGGGTGGCTCCGGCGGCGATGCTGATCGGGACGTTGTCCCCGAGCAGGTCATTGGAGGTGAAGCGAACCACGCCGGCGCTAATCGCCAGGGATCCCGAAAAGTTCATGGCATTTCCCAGCGTGAGAGTTCCCTGGCCATGTTTGCTGAGGGCCCCGGATCCGGTGAGCTGATTGGCGGCGTTCAAACTGTAGGTTTGGCCGGAGTCCACGTCGATGGCGCCTCCGCCCGAGGCGATGGTGTGCGTGCGGGAAGCGGCGGCCGTAAAGGTTCCCCCGATATTGAGAGTGCCCGAGTCCAAGGAAAGCGTGTTCGCCGAGTTGCCGAAATGGGTGTCGCTGGAAACGCGGAGGGTGCCGCCATTGATCTGGATGGCGCCGGTGAACGTGTTGGCACCCGAGAATTCGAGAGTGCCCGCGCCTTGTTTGATGAGGCTGGAGGTTCCTTAAATGACGGCGGAGACGGACATATCGACGGCGGGGGAGCCGTTGGCGATGGTGAAGGTGCGGGGACCGGTGCCGAGGATCAAGTTGCCGGAAATGGTGGCGGTGGTGGAGGCCGCGTTGCCGGTGACATCGCCGCCGAGGGTGAGAGAACCCACGCTCGCTCCGGGCGCGTTGAATTGGTTCATGTCGATGGAGCCGCCGGTCATGGCGAGGGTGCCGAACGTTTCGAGTTGGCCGTTCAGCCGAAGCCGTCCGTCTTGATGGATGGCGACGGCGGAGGTGTTGGCGATCTGTTGATTGGCGGCGTTGAAAAAGCCCAACTGCACTTCCGCGGAACCCGCGGCTCCGATGCCGTCGCCGATCATCAGAGGCCCGACGATCGCGCCGTTTGCGTTGTTGAGGTTGTCGAGGGCGAGGGCGCCATCCTCGACGGTGGTGGAGCCCGTGTAGGTGTTATTGGCGACCGAAATGTAGGTGAGCGTGCCGGTGCCGCGCTTGATGACATTACCCGTGCCGATGATACGCATGTTATTGGTCGTGGACCCAGCGCCATCAAAAATGAGCGTGTTGGCGCCGATGTTCAGCGTGCGCAGCGTGCTGGGATCGATGCCAAGTTGAAGGATTCCGGCGTCGGAAGAGATGGTCGCTCCGCTGCCCAAGGTGATGTTTCCGCGCCACCGGTTGTCTCCCGAAAGATTGCGCAGGGCTCCTCCACCCCCGACACCCGCTCCGTTCAAGGTCGTCAAGTCTTCGGCGTTGCCGATCGAAATATTTCCCTGGAGTGCGAGGGTGGCGCCGGAGGAAACCGTGGTATCGCCGCTGGTGGCGCCGAGGGCGGTGCTGCTTGAGGCGATGAGGGTGCCGCCAGCGACGGTGGTGAGTCCCGAGTAGGAGTTGTTGCCGGAGAGGGTCAGCGTGCCTGAACCGGTCTTGGTCAGGGTGCCGCCGCTTCCCAAAATCGTTCCGGAGAGGGTTGTACTCTGGGATCCATCAATCGTCAGAGATCGGCCGCCCAGTTGGATGGTCCCCGAAACGGTGATGTTGCCGTTGGCGGCATTCCAAGACTGATTGGCGGCCACGACGACGGGGGTGCTGATGGATTGGGCCGAACTGGAGTCATTGAGGATGCCGGTTCCCGCGAGCCCGTTGATCGTGATCGTATTGCCCGAAATGGTGCGGGCGATGCCGCCGGACGCGAAATGGATTTGTCCCACCGTGACCCCGGTGCCGCCGCCGCCGATATCCTGATTGATGGCCCCGGGCCCGACAGCCCCAAATTGAGCTGTTTCTGCGTTTGAGTCCGGAACGTTATTGAGATCCCAATTCGCGGCCGTGCCCCAATCGCCGGAAGAACCGCCGTTGTCCCACACGCGAACTTGGCCAAACGCCCCCAGGGTTAGCAGGAATGAGAAGCACCAGAGCGCGGTGCAACGGTATGTGCCATTAATGCTTGTTCTTAAGTCGTTGATGGTCAACGTTTTCATGGAAATCCAGGCGGTTTGCGACTGGACCACTCTCTTCCTTAGGGCATGAAGGATTCCGTTTTTGCGAGTCAAAAGAGAATGAGTTCGATTCCAATTTGCGGTTCCTCTGCGTTTTGCTAGCCTAGGCGGCATGATTTTAAGTGAACCTTCGAAGCCGTCCGGCAAGCCGGGGAGCCATCCGTTATCGGACAAGCAGAGCGAAAGAGACCACCGCGAGTTGAGGATCGACAAGGTGGGAGTGCGTGGGGTGCGGTTTCCGATTCAGATCAAAGACAAAGCCCATGCCTACCAAAACACCATTGCCACGATCGGGATGTATGTGGATTTGCCGAAGGAGTTCAAGGGCACGCACATGAGCCGGTTCCTCGAAGTGTTGAACGCGCATGGCAACAGGATTCATGTGGACAACATTACGGAGATTCTGCAGGCGACGCAGGCCAAGTTGAAGGCGAACTCCGCGCATTTGGAAATGGAGTTTCCGTTTTTCCTGACCAAGAAGGCGCCGGTTTCGGGCCGGGAGAGCGTGATGGACTACACGGCGAGGTTTGACGCGACCGCGCATGGCCGCGAAATTGATTTTGTCCTGACCATCAAGGCGCCGGTCACGACGTTATGTCCCTGTTCGAAGGCCATCAGCCGTTATGGAGCGCACAACCAGAGGGGGATGGTCACCGTGCGCATTCGCTCGCACCGGTCCATTTGGATCGAGGACCTCATCGCATTGGTGGAGAGTTCGGCGAGCAGCGAGTTGTATGCCCTTCTGAAGCGGGAGGACGAAAAAGCGGTGACCGAGCGGGCCTATGAGAATCCGGTCTTTGTCGAGGATTTGGTGCGCAACGTGGCTTTGAAGCTCAACGGGCATCAGGACGTTTCATGGTACAGTGTGGAGGCGGAGAATTACGAGAGCATCCATAATCACAACGCCTACGCGTTGATCGAAAAGGGATAACGGGCGGCTGCGGGGGGCGCCGGTCTTCCGGCTTCGAGCCATCGTGTTACCGGAAGAGTTGGCCGAATCTCTTGCCCAAAACGAGCGCTGCGGCGAGCAGGGCTCCACCCAGAATCAGCATTCCCAGCACGCCCAAGGCGCAGGCCACGGCGGCGGATGAAGGCTCGATCCGGCCCATGAGGATCCAGATCATTTTGGTGATGGGAAAGTAGTTTTCCTTCATGGCGAGCACGATGCTGTCGCTGACTTCGAGCATGGCGAATGCGAAAGTCAGAATCGTTCCCGCGATCAAGTTGGCGGCGACGAGAGGAAGCGTAATGCGCCGGAGGGTGGTCCACGGGGTCGCGCCGAGATTCGACGATGCTTCTTCGAGGGTGACGCTCGATTGTTGGAAGCCCGCCACCGCCGTGCGGACGATGTAGGGAAGCCTCCTGACCGCATATCCGATGATGAGCAACAGCGTGGGATTCTCCCGGGGATCGATCCATCGATTGAGCGTTGGAAAGCTCGAGTCCGGGATGTCGAACGCCGCGACATAGCCAAAGGCCAGAACGATGCCGGGAAGGGCGAGCGGAACCATCGCCAAGGCATCCAGCATCCAGGCCCCCGGAAGCCGGGTGCGGGTCAGGATCCAGGCGATGCCGATGCCCAGGAACAGATCGAGACCGGCACTCAAACTCGAGAAAACGAGGCTATTCCTGATGCTGCTGGCGGTGAGGGGATGATTCCAAACTTCCTGATAATGGGCGAGGGTCCAATCGGTCGGCCACGCGGATAGAATCCATTGACCTGCGAAAGACTGGAGGACCACAGCGAGGTGGGGAAGAAGCGAGATGAGCATGAACACGGCCAAACCCGTGCCGGCGAGAAAGGCCTGGGTTCCTCGAAGTGGTTTTCCGGACCCATGACTTTGCGCGCGGGCGAACATTTCGTGACGCTGTCCTGCCAGGCAGGCGCGTCCGAAAAGGAACAGCCCCAGACTGAGGACCAACACGAGCGTGACGAGGGCGTAGCCTTGTGGATTGCCTTGCAGTTCGGTGAGAGCGTCGAACAACTGGACGGGGACCACGCGCGACACGCCGAAGATCAAGGGAGTGCCGAGGTCCGTGAAGGACCAGATGAAGACGAGCGCGGCGCCGGCGAAGTATCCTGGCATGACGAGCGGCAGGGTGATGGTGCGAAAGACGCGCCAGCCTGAAGCTCCCATATTGCGGGCGGCTTCGAGCAGGGAGGGATCGACATTGGCCATGGCGGCGGCGAGATTGAGGTAGAGGATGGGGTGGAGGTTGAGCGATTGGAGCAGCACCATGCCGGCGAGCGCGTTGCTGCCCAGCCAGTCCGGAGGGTCTTCGGGCGAGGCCCATCCCGCTTGAATCAGGATCAGGTTGACCGTGCCGTACTTGGCGAAGAGTTGGCGCAGGCCGATTGCGCCCACGAAGGGGGGGAGCACCATGGGCAGGAGAAGAAGACCCGCGAACCAGGTCTTGGCGGGGAACTCGCATCGGACCATGAGGTGGGCCATGGCGAAGGCGAGGACGGATACGGTCGCGGTCGTCAGCGTGGCGAGCAGCAGGCTTTGCCACAGCGACGCTTGCAAGAGGGGGCTTTCCAACAGGACACGAAAATGGGTGAGCGTCAGACCTTGATCGTCGAAGAACGCCCTGCGCAGCAGATGCGAGACCGGATACGCGAGGAACAGCCCGAAGAAAGCCAGGATTGCGAAAGCCAGTCCGGCGGCGGGGAGGAGAGCTGTTGCGCGGCGCGAGGATTTCCGCCACCGTGGTTGCACGCGTTGACGGTGAACCGTGCGGCGGCTACCTTGCAAGCGTCAAACTTATGATGGCATCCACATCCAAAGCCGGTTCTCCTCCGGCGTCCAGTTACCGCATCGCCGACGAGAGGCTGGTGAAGCTGACCGAAAACGCTGCTCGCAAGGTGGTGTCGTTGCTTTCGAGGCAGGGTCGTTTGCACGGCGTGCTGCGCGTGGCGGTGATCGGCGGCGGCTGCTCCGGAATGCAATACAAGATGGATCTGCAGGATGGTCCGGCCGCGAGGGATTTCCTGGTGGAATCATCCGGGGTCAAGGTCGTGGTGGATCCGAAGAGCGCTTTGTACGTTTCGGGGAGCGAACTGGATTACGTGGAGGCCTTGGAGGACGGGGGATTCAAGGTCAAGAATCCGAACGCGGCGACGAGTTGTTCCTGCGGTGAGAGTTTTAGCGCCTGACGACGCCTGGAGGGGCGGCAAGAGTTCTTCACCATCCCGCCCTCGCGTTTGGTGAATCGCCATGGGTTGTGCTCATGCGGAGCGTGAGGGCCCCCGGTGCTGTGAGGTTCGATCAGCCGCTGAACCGTTACGAGCCGGTGCGGCGCAGATGTTCCTTCAGTTGGACCGCCATGAGTCCAACGCGTGGCTCCAGCACCAGCGCGCCGGGGTAACCCGGTGTTTCATGGACGGTGAGGTGGTCCATGGGGATCGATTCCCAACCCAGCGCTTGGCTGGGTGCGGCGCCGAAGCGCGTTCGTTGCGCTTTGAACAAGATGATTTCGCCGGGATAACCGTCGATGCGGTAGTTGCGAATGGCTCTGATGATGGCTTCCTGCGTGCGCGTGAGCGGGCCGTTCTCAGCCGGTCCATCGCGGTGGCTTCCCAAGGCATTGCGGATTCGTTTCCCGATGAGTCGGAGGGGATGGATCCAGCGTTTCTTGAGGTAGGCGACTTGCTCCGGAAAGCTCAGCATTTGCAGGCTGCCGATATGCAGCTGGGTTTCTTGGATGCGGCCTTGCACCCAGCGCATCCAGCGCGGGATATTCTGACGGTAGACGGTGTAACCCGGGGCGTTGGTTTCGATGAGGACCAGCAAGTCGATCTTTTGTCCCGCCTTCATCAACTGCTTCGCCATTTCCAATGCGATAATGCCCCCGGCGCAACATCCGGCCAGACGGTAAGGTCCGGCAGGCTGCGTTCGCCTGATTTCGGAGAGATAGGCCGAAGCCATGGCTTCAACGGTTTCCAGAGGAGGCGCCTCGCCGTCGAGGCTGGGAGCCTGCAATCCGTAAACGGGTTGTTCATCACCCAGGCGCCTGGCGAGGTCACGGTAGAACAAGACGTGTCCCCCGTGCGCGTGGATGCAGTAGAGTGGGCGCGAGGAGCCCCGGCCTTGGATTTGGACGAGCGAGCGGTGGGAGGATTGCCCGCCTCCGGACTGAATGGCCTGGGCGAGGAGCCGGACGGTGGGGAAGTCGAGGAGCGCGGCCAACCTCAATTTGCAGCCCAGCTTTCGTTCCATTTCACCGAAGAGTTCCAATGCCAATAAGGAGTGCCCTCCACATTCGAAGAAGTTGTCGTTCACGCGGAGATCGGGTGCTCGCAGCATGCTTCGCCAGAGTTCCAACAGTTCGCACTCCAAAAGGTTCTCGGGCTTGGCGGTTGCCTGTGCGCCACCGGAGTCACGACGGGAGACTGAGGTTTTCTCGTCCAAATCGAGCAGGACCGGGCGGTCCACCTTGCCATGGGCGTTGCAAGGCAGTTGCTCCTGAACGTGGACTCGCGCAGGAACCATGAAGTCGGAAAGTCGATCCCTGAGGAAAGCGCGGAGTTCCTGGGGAGTGGGTGAGAATCCCGGGGATTTTCCGACGAACGCGATGATCTCCGCCCCGAGGGTGCCCTGGGCTTTGGCGAGGACACAGGCCTGGCGGACGCCCGGATGCTGAGTGAGGTGGGTTTCGATTTCGCCCAACTCCACGCGATGACCCCGGATCTTGACCTGAAAATCATTTCTTCCCAAGTAGATCAAGCGCCCATCATGGAGGTAGCGAACCACGTCGCCGGTGGCGAACATGCGAGCTTCGGGGTCGGGAGAGAAGGGATCCTTGACGAATCGTTGCTCGTTGGACTCCGGGCGATTGAGATAACCGCGCGCGACGCCCGCTCCTCCGATAAACAATTCGCCAGCTACCCCGGGTGGGAGCGGTTGACGGGCAGGGTCCAGGACGTAAAGGCGCGTGTTGTCGACGGGGCGTCCCACGTTCGCGACGTCTTGAGACATCCGCTTCGACCATGTGGAGCAGGTGGTGGTTTCGGCGGGGCCGTAGAGGTCGTAGATTGAGCGAACATGGGGCAGGGCGGCGAGGCGTCCCACCAGGGCCTGGGTCAAGGGTTCGCCGATCAGGGTGACATTACGGACGGTCGGAGGCAGCGAACCGCGGGCGAGTAACGCTTCCAAAGCGGAAGGTACGGTGCTGACGAGGGTGATTTCCGCGCTCAGGGACACGTCCTCGATTTGAAGCACGTTTTCCGCCAGCAACAGGGTGCCTCCGGCCGAGAGCGTGACAAAAATCTCCAGGATGGACAGGTCAAAGCCGATGGTTGTTCCCGCGAGCACGCCGCGCAGGTCGTCCATGGGATAGACGCCCAAGGCCCAGCGCACGAAATTCACCGCGTTGCGATGTTCGATCACGACACCCTTCGGGCGGCCGGTGGAACCCGAAGTGTAGATCAGGTAGGCGGCGGTGTGCGCGGGGATGGGAGGCCTTGTCTGGAAGCTGGTCGGCGCTTCCATTTGGCCGTCGAGTTGCACGATCGGGCTGGAGCAGCTCTTGAGAAGTTCAAGTTGACCGGATTCCGCGAGTACGATCTTGGCGCCCGAATCCGCGATGATGAATTCAAGCCGATCTTTGGGATAGTGGGGATCCAAGGGCACGTAAGCGGCCCCCACTTTCAGGACGCCCAACATCGCCGCAATGAGATTGGGCGTCCGGCGCAAGCAAAGGCCGACATGATCGCCCACCTGAAGATGGGTCGCGCGGGTTCGGCGACGGCCGATTCCAACAATTGAAGGTAACTGGACGCGAGGCCTCGGGCGGTAAACTCGTCGAAGCTTTCGGTGGCGAAACTCAAATAGCCGTGCAAGCCCGTGGATTTCTGGGCCAGCCAGAGTGAAAGCGGGAACTGCGACTGGAGCGCCGGGAGCGCGATGCCTTCGACCCGAAGGCCTTCCAAGCCAAACTCGGAGTCGGATTGCCGGAGCGTAAACATCGAGGTCAAGAGGGGGCTGCGAGAAGCGGGAAGACCTCGAACTTTTTGCAAACCATTCACGATCCGCCCGTAGGGGACGTCCGAGTGAGCCAGATCCTGGACCAAAGTTCCGCGAACGTCCTCGATCAATTCCGTGAATGACATCGACGGTTGAAAGTCTGCCGCATGAGGAAGCGTGTTGACGAAGTAGCCCACCGTCGATTCCACCCGGCTCCACAGCCGTCCCGCGGAAGGGATTCCGACCCGAGTTCGCGATTGGCCTCCGCAGCGGTGAAGCAAGGCATGAAAGCCCGCCAGTAACGTCATGAACAGGGTGGCTCGGCTCGCGCCTCCCAGTTTGAGCAGCTTTTTGACGAGTTCGTGCGGGACATGCAACGGAATGCGTCCGCCGGGAGATCCACTACTTTCGGCGGGAACGGAGGGGGGAAACGGGGCTTCCGTTTCATCAGTACTTCGAACGAGCCTGGGGAGCCAGTAGCCCAATTCCTTTTCGAAGCCATCGTTCTCCCGCGCGTCGCGATGCCATTGGACAAATTCAAGGAATCCGCTCTGAAGCGCGGTCAGAGAGGGGGCGGTGTGTTGCAGATGGCCTGCGTAAAGCTTGGACAGTTCGGCGGCGAGGATTCCGCACGACCAGTCGTCGCAGACCAGGTGGTGGATTTCCAGAAGCAAGGCGTGATCCTCGGCTCCGAGGCGCATGAGCAGGCCTCGGATGGGTCCCGAGCTGGAGAGGTCGAGGGGCTCGCGCATCGCCTGGCGCAGCAGTTCGTTCAACTTCGCTTCTGCCTGCGAGGGCTCCGAGCCCTGGCATTCGACCTGTCGAAGCGGCCAATGCGGGATATCGCAAACCTGTTGATACGGCTGGCCACCTTCCTCGCCGAACCGCAGTCGCAGAGCCTCGTGGCGCTGGATCAAGTCGTTCAGACTCGATTGCAAGGCCGACAGGTTGAGAGGACCCCGGATCCGCCAAGCGATGGGTATCACATAGGCGTTGCTCTCGGGATTCAGCTGATGGACGAACCAAAGATATTGTTGGTTATGGGAAAGGGGACTGCGTTTGGAATGACCTGACTTGTCGTTTTGGCCCGCCGCTTCGTGCGGGTCCAGCGCCCGCCGGTGAACCGGCAGCTCGACCCCCGGTGCCATGCGCGGGTGCGCTATCAAACGAGAGGGAGGATGGAAGTTTTCAGCCATCGATCGATTGAAATAGTCCCTGACCCGAATGGACCATGTTGAGGGCATCCTCACGCAACTGAGGCCAAAGTTTCAGCATCCGTCCCAGTTGTCCCAAGGATCCGGCAACCGCGGCCGCCGCATCCTTGGGGGAAGGATCGGCGGCAAAATCCAACGGAAACCAATAGTCTGGCCGCTGCGAGGCCTCCGTCAGCAGGGTCAAGTAACGGGAGACATCCTTCCGCCAGAACGCGGGAGCCTCCTGGTGTGCGGAGAGCTGGGCTTCGAGGATCGACCGGTGTCCGAGCGCGTGCCGGTTCATGGTTGCTTGAGCCCAGGCACGGAAGTCCGGCGTGGGCAAAAGCGCGTGCGCGATTTCTCCAGGATGGGCTCCTGTTCGCAGCGCAAGCCGTTGAGCAAATTGAATGCGCTCGGAGAGTCCGGCGTAGGCGAAAGCGACGCCCCATTCGGCTTGCACTTCGCGCAGGACCATCTGGTTTTGACTCCGGGACTCCGGCGTCGCGCTATCGTCCAAGACCTGGATGGGAGTTCGCCGCCCTTGGGCCGCCCATTCCTCCGCGTAAGATCGCGCCACGCGCCGCAGGCTGGCGGGACGTTCTCGGGTCACGATGACCATGGAATCCAAGGTGGATGGATTGGGCGGGGAGTGGTGAGCGGAGCGGAAACTCTCGTGCCAGCAAGCCTTGCTGAAAAGCCAGCCTTCGGCCGCGAGTTCTCCCAGCCATGCTCGCATTTCCGAGGTGGATTTGCCTCCGGGCACCGTGGCGAGGCGGGCGGCACGCTGGTCGAGGCTGGCGAAGTGCGAGCAGGACTCGGGCAGTTCGAGATCACCGGTCGCGAACAACCGGTTCTTTCCTCCCTCTCGGGAACGCGCCACTTCGCGTCCCGGGCTAATGCGCACACGCGTCACAGCGCCCCATCGGAATTCCTGTTCTGCCTGCGTTTTCGAGCGCGAATCTCCGAGAGCGGACGGGCCAGTTCAATCCCTTCGCCCCTCATTTTCTGCGACTCTGACACGAGAGTTCCCCAGTGGACGAGCAAATCGCCGAAACGACGAACCAAGGTTTGGGCTTCGTCCCACGCTGCCTCGGGGTCAGGGACGTCTCTCAACAAGTCCATCGGAATACCGAACATCGGGTCGGTCAGATAGGATTCACAGACTTGCATGTAACGATGCATATCCTGGGCCCAAAAGGAAGGCGCGTCTGGATTGGCCTCAAGCCGGGCTCTCATGGCTTCGAGCCATCCGCCCCGGGATTGCAAGGCTTGCGAGGTTGCGAAGGACACAAAATCGGCCCGGTCGGAGGAGGCGATCTCCATCAGGAACTCGCCCAAACGACGGCAGCGGGCGGTGGGATCTTGAAGATGGGAGTCGGCGGGTGCGGCGTTGAGGCAATCCAAGAACAAGCGGGCAGCGTCATGGCTTGAGGCGCTGCGAAAGAGTTCGCCGTGTTGGAAGGTTCTGGGCTGCATTCGAAGATGCGGGGTGAGCCAGGGCAAATGCATCGCCCAGTCGCTGGCGTGACTTCGGCGGATCAACGCGCCGAAGAGAACATCTTCGCCTCGCAAGCAGGGCAGGAAAGGTGGCAGGCCCGTGCCGCGATGGTCCAAACCGAGAGTTGTGGTGAGGTGGGCGCGGAATCGCGTCAGAGTGGGAGCTTCCGCGCATCGGACCAAGCTCCGGCTGCAGCAGAAAGCACGGTAATCCTCGCGGGAGCGGGTGAGCCGGCCAAAGGATTCGCCTTCCATCATCAGGTATCCCATGGGCCCGTCCCACCAACCGAAAGGCAAGCCCCACCCAGGATCGCCTGCGATACCCGGGGTTGCCATCAGCACCCGTCCGTCCTGGGGGCCATCCAACCGTTCCGCCAGATAAGGATTCTGCGTCACCATCTCGGCCGTGGTCCTTCCCAGGTATTCATCCACGAGTCCTATGAAATCGAGGCTTCCGTCCTTGGCGAAGGCGAGGGCGGAGTCCACATCACCGCAGGGCCAGAACGCTTCCGGATAGGGGGATTTCCCCAGCCTGATCGAATCCGTCCAGGATGGAGGACGAGAAGGACGACAAAGGACATCGTCATCCACACTCAGGATCCTTTCCCCTGGGGAGCTCAGGAGCATGGCGTTGACGCAGGCGCCTCGGCTGTATTCCGCGTGAGGCTGACTCAGCAGGCCGAACTGGACGGTTTCGAGCGGGACCGACGTTCGGCGGGAAAGTTGCGCTGCAAAATGGCGGCGCGCCGCGTCATCGACGTAATGGAGCTGCACGTCAAGCCGGCGTTCGAGTTCTACGAGTGCCGCCTGGCATTGCGCCCTCTCGGCGGTCGTCGTCGCGTCGTCCAGGATAACGTAGCGCGGGGTGTGACCGTGCTGGCGGGCATTTTCGACAAAGGTGGGTAATCCTCGCAGGAGGGCGTCTGGACGGCCTCTCGTTGGGATGGCCAAGGTGGTGATCCGGTCTGCGGACAGGGTTTTCGAGATTGACGCCGGTTGGCTTCGCGAAGGGGTTGGAGCCGTGAAGGTTTCCAGGACAGGGTGGCTTGGGGTGGTTGAAATGGGGGCTGAGGCTCGACGTTCCATCATCGCCCGAAGGGTGGCACTCAGTTCGGCGATCGTGGGTGTTTTAAAAATGGCCTGAATGGGAACCTCGACCCCGAGTTGATCCCGGATGCGACAAAGGCATTGGATGACCGTGAGGGAGTGTCCACCCAGTTCGAAAAAATTGTCGTGTCGTCCGATTTGATCGGTTCGCATCAACGTGCTCCAAATGCCTGTGAGGACCGCCTCTACATCCGCGACGCTGGAACCGGGCAGGGGTTTTGAGATTTGAGATTGCCGGCGTTCCCGCAGCGTGCGACGCCAGGACTCGATCCGTTCGACCGACAGACAAGCGCGTTGGTGGGATTCCTCGCTGTCCACCAAGGGCCAGGCGAAGGAAGGGTAGGGGGGCACGGCCTGCTCCTGGGGGTGTTGGGCCGTCGCGACGACGTCTGGAGTTTTCGAGATTGGGGGATTCGTTTGGACGCGTCCCCGAGGAGGTTGCAAGGCCGAAGCGACTTCGAAGGTGATGTGCCCGTTGGTGGCGGTGTCCTTGGCGACGTAGGCATGCAAAAAGTCGCTGGCTGGCTTGTTGCGGGCGGTGGACTGGAACTTGAAACGAAGCTTCTCCAGGCCGCAGTCCCGCGCATGCTGGGCGAGGCATTGGAGCATGGCTTGTTCTACTCCGCGTCCGAGTGCACGGCAACTCAGCATGAGTGATTCGATGTCGAGCGAGGGCGCGGTTTCCCGGTAAAGCATGACGCCGACCAAGCCGTAGTCGCCGAATCGGTCTCGCACGTGAACGACTCTTCCTCCTTGAGTTGAATTCTCGATCCATCCGTCCAGTTCCCGGGCCGTGAGTCTTTGATTCGAGCTGTTGGACTGCGTGGTGCGGTAGCTTAGCTGCGAGACTCGTTCCCGATGTTCAGGTTTCAGCGGTCCGATCTCGATCTGGAGGTCAAGACCGGCGAGGAAGTCTTCGAGGCTGGACGCGGCATGGCGACTGGCTTGGCGACGGGTTTCCTCCATGAGGAACTGTTGTCGATGGTCATCCTCGAGCGTTGAGGTCAGGGGAGCATCGAGCTCCCATACCTGTTCCAAAAAGCAGAGGGCCTTGTGCGCATTCGCGGGCAACTGAAGCGTCAGGATCTCGGGCCAACGAGCTCTCACTTCGGCGCACTGGACGGGGTCATCATCGATGAACACCAGGCTGGAGGTCGTGAACCCGAGCTGTTCCGCGATGGATTGGAGGCTCTCGGATTTCGAGTTCCAGTCGATCCGGCGCACGGCAAAGTGTTCTGGTTT
>VHDF01000098.1 GCA_016871495.1 Verrucomicrobiota bacterium
TCGCGTTGCGCTCCCGCAGAGCCCTATCCTTCGCGATGCGTCCGAGTTTTACTCAACCAAATCTTGAAATCCAAACCTCCAAAACCCTAAATCCTCACACCCGGGGACGGGTCCGTTTGATTCGACCCCAGACGGGTCAATTTGATTCGACCGCTGGCAGCGGACTGGGAGTTGATGATTTAGCCCCTCTCCCTGGCCCTCTCCCCGCAGGGCGGGGTGAGGGGATCAGCTGTGGATGTGGAATTGGTTTGTTGGGGTGGATTGCTGAAGGTCGTTGCGGACTGTTTCCACGGACTGACTTCGGTGGCTACCCTGGAAGGAGATCCACGAATTTCACGAAACGACACCAATTCAGAAGATACGGAGTTCGCCTCTTTCGAAATGTTTGTCCCCAAGTTTGACGTGCGGATTCATCAGGCAGCACCGCCGCCGTGAACAACCTCAAGTTCGAAGTGGAGATACCAGGCCGGAAAAATCCAGGCCCAGCGTCGTTCATAGGCCTCCGGCCATTTGCAGGCCAAGCGCCAGACCAGCTTGTTCAACAGGGTGGGATGAAAAATGATGTTTCGGACCCGATGCCTGAACCGGCATTCGGAATAAAAGGAGAAGGAACTCTCCCCGGTGAAATACTCAAAGCTTCGGTGGCCGAAATAATGCCGGTGCGTGGGGTCGGTGAAAGCATTCGCAGACGAAAAATGTGGAACCGTGATCACTACCCGTGCCCCCGGTCTGGAAATGCGGTGGATTTCGTTCACCACCTTCACAATGTCTCCAAGATGCTCAATCACGTCGTAGGCATGCACCTCGTCGAAGGAATGATCCTCAAACGGCCAGGGAAAACTGTTCAAATCGTGCACAACCTCAGGACCCGTGCCCGCCACCAGATCCAGATTGACGGCGTCCTGCATCCGTTTTCGACCCGCGCCAAGATTCAGTTTTTTCAGGGCCATGAGTGGGTAAGGGACGAATCGCCTGGTTCGCTCTGCACTGTTCAGCAGCGGCCTGTAGTTAGTTAGGACCGCTCAAAAGGGCAAACCAAAACACGTTCCAACCGCTTCTCCTCTTTCGCATTGTCTGACCCTAAGTTTGACGCGAAACGAAGAGTCTGGGGGATTGGGGGGTAGGACTCGTTCTGGGATGAGCTTGGTGGACTGGGAGTTGATGATTTAGCCCCTCTCCCTGGCCCTCTCCCCGCAGGGCGGGGTGAGGGGATTCGCTGTGGATGTGGAATTGGTTTGTCGGGGTGTGTTGCTGGAGGTTGTTGCGGACTGTTTCCACGGACTGTCGGCGGTGGGGCAAGGTGAGTCCTTTCAAGCCTTCATTTCGGTGATCTGCTTGGTTGCGATGCCGATCGGGCGATCCAGCGGGATGCCGGCGCAGGAAAGCAACGTGGTGAGCAGGTCGCCCTGATTGCCTTGGACATTGGACAGGAACCGGCCGGTCTTGAGGGATCCACCGCCTTTTCCGGCGATGATAAACGGGAGGTTGTCGCGCCGGTGTTTGTCGCCGTCTTCCAGTCCCGATCCCCACATCATGATGCAATGGTCGAGCAGGGTGCCTTCGCCCTCCTTGAGAGCGTGCATCTTTTTCACCATGTAGGCGAATTGATCGACATTGAGTTTGTTGATGGCCGCCACCTTGCGGATCATTTCCTGATCGCTGCCGTAATGCGTCTGCGAATGGTGCTGATCGGAGAACCCCAACTCGGGGTAGGAGGCTCCGTTGGGCCGGGAACTGATGTAGGTGCTGACGCGCGTGGTGTCGGTCTGGAAGGCGAGGGTGGTCAGGTCGCACATGACCTGCATGTACTCACTGCGCCTGTCGCCCTCGGGTATCTTCACCTCGATGGGTGCCGAATCGGTGGCGTGGCGTCTTGAGGGAGCGATACCGTGCTTCTCCAGAGCGGCATCCTGCTGGCGGATTTCGATGGCGGCGATGCGGCGTTCCACGGAGCGCACGCTGTCGAGGTATTCGTCGAGCTTTCGTTGATCCCCTTTGGCCAGAGTGCGACGCAGGTCGCGGGCGCCGCCGAGCACTCGGTCGAGCATGTGGCGGTCCAGCGGGTTGGTCTGCGTGACCTTGCCTTCCTTGTCGCGTTTACCGAAAAGCCGGTTCAATACATTGCGGGGATCGGTCTCGGCCGGCACGGGTTGGGTGGGCGAGCGGTAACTGCAGTGATTGTAGTATCCCTCATGCAGGCCTTCCTGATTCTCCTTCCAGGTCTGAGGCATGGTAGCCAACTCGAGCGAAGGGAGCAAGGTATGGGCTCCGACGTAGTTGGCCATGATCTGGTCGGCGGAAATGGAAATGTTGATGCGGTCGCGCGAATCGGCGTCGGGCAGCCGCGCGGTGAGCCAGGTGGACAACTCCAGTGCATGGGGAGCACCGCCGAACGGTGCGGTCGGCACGCCCGAGATGCCTTTCAGCATGAGGCATTGATCCATGATCGGTTGCAGCGACTGGATGATGGGCGGCGGCGAGTTGAGGAACTCCTCCTGACTCTGAGGCCAGAACTGGTTCATGATGACCCCGTGCGGCATATACATGAATGCCAGGCGCACCGGCGGCTTGGTGGAATTCGCGCCAGCCGCCCAGCCGAGGGAATCAAAGAACGGCAGCGCGAGGGAGACCCCCACTCCTTTCAGGAAGGTGCGGCGATCGACAAGAGATGGGTGATTGATGGAGTTCATAGTTGTGTTCTGCGGGGTGGGAATGTTGCTCATTCGTCGACTCTACGATGGGTAAAAAGGTAACTGGCGATGACTTCGGTGATGATCGTCCTGACACGGTATTCGTCCCCGGCAATCCGGGCCATCAATTGGTCGATGACGACTTCATCGTAGCCTTCCAACTGTCGCCCCAGCGCGTGAGCCATAAGCCGTTCGGTCAGATTCCGGGCCAGGTCGGACTCCCGCCCGGCCAGGAGGCGCTTCAATTCTGCCGGGTTGGAGAAGCTCGCTCCGGTGGGAAGTTTTCCTGCCGAGTCGATCGCGAGCCCGGCTTCATTCTTGTCACGCCAGCGGCCAATGGCGTCGAAGTTCTCCAGACCGAAACCGATCGGGTCGAGCATCCGATGGCAGTTGGCGCAAACGGGATTCTTCGTGTGGAGTTCGGTCCGTTGCCGCAGGGTCAATCCTTCCACACGTTTCGGTTCCTGCGCGTCGAGTTCGGGAACGTTGGGCGGGGGCGGCGGCACGTGTTCACCCAGGATCTGCTCAAGGACCCACACGCCCCGACGAACCGGGCTGGTCCGGGAGGGGAACGAAGTTGCCGCCAGCGTGGCCGACATGCCGAGGATGCCGCCCCGACTGGGGTCCTTCAGTTTAACCCGGCGCATTCTGGAACCCTCAACGGATGATCCGAGGCCGTATAACTCAGCGAGCGGCTCATTCAGAAAGGTATAGTCGCTGTCCACAAACCGGATGGCCCGTTGGTTCTCGCGCACGATGCTTTCAAAGAACAAGCGGGCTTCATTCATCATCGCCTCGCGCAGCGCCGGCGTCATCTGGGGAAACAGGCCAGGATCGAAAACCTGGCGCTCCAGGTCTTTCACCCGCAGCCACTGGGCGCCGAATCCGTTGAACAGGGCCCGCGCGCGAGGGTGGAGCAAGAGCCGCTTGACCTGGGCCCGCAGGGTCTTGGGCTTGTGCAACTCGCCCTTGTCGGCCAGGGAGGACAACTCGGCGTCAGGCGGCGCTGACCACAACAGATAGGAGAGGCGCGCCGCCATATGGTGGTCGTCCAATCGGACGATCTTTTCGTCGGATTGAACCGCTCCGGCGGGCGCGATGAAGAGGAACTGCGGAGAGACCAGGATCGCTTTGAGCACCAAGCCCAAGGACGCCATATATTCCAACTGTTCCCCGCGGGCGAGGTCGAAAACGTCCACGAGGACGTCCAGTTCCGCCTCGGTGGGGGGTCGGCGGTAGGCATCGCGGGCCAGGGAGCGCGCGACGAGGCGTGCTGCCTGGCGAAGATCGGCACCCTCGGGTGGCTTCCTGCCAAAGAGCCTCCTTTGGACTGCGGTCGGAGCCTTGCCTTCGGGCGCGACGATCTGTCCTACCACATCGTTGGCGATTTCGAGGAACAGTTCTGATTGGAGCGGGGAGATCGAGTTGAGGTAGCCCTCCCCGACGACTTCCTCCGGGAGGCTGTCGGCGATCGACGTGTTCACCCCGTAGAGATCGTGCAGCGTGTTGGCGTATTCGACTTTGGACAGCCGGCGCATCACGAACGGGCCGGGATTTCTTGGGCTCAGGTATTTGAGTTTGCCGATCCACTCGATGAACTGGAGGCGTTCCTCGTCGGTGGGTTGCTTGGCCGCGTCTTCCGGTGGCATGTCATGCACCTTGACGTTCGCGACGGCTTTCTTCCAATGCAGGAACGCGGCGCCACGGCCGGGATCCTTCAGATCGACCTCGAGGTTGACGTTCGCCTTGGCGCGGCCACCCCCATGGCACTTCGTGCAGTACGTTTTCACGAAGGGGGCCACGTTTTCCTTAAAGACCTTCCTGGCGTCGGCCTGGAGTGCCGCCTCTTCTGCGCCCTCACCGTTGGTCTCCGCCAGACACGGCGAGACCATCGACAAGGCCAGCGCACAGCCCAAGACCGCGGTCTTCGCGGGAAGCATCCGGTTGAAGCGAGGGGGCTGCATGCCTGGGATTCAACCATGAGGGACGAGGAAATGGAATAAATAGAGCCGCATTCGAGAGAACTGTCCCTGAGTTTGTTCGATGAGTTCCGCCTACTTGGGCCGCTGGTCCGGCGACTGATAGTCTTTGTGCCAGGCAAATTTCCAAAGCTGTTCCAACGGCGCGAGTTCTCCATGGCCATCCGCGAATACGAGATTCACGGCACCTAGCAGCTTCACGCCAGGTAAATGTCTTCGGGGAACGGGGTTGGGCCGTGAACCGTGCCTGGCGATGGTGATTCGCGACATGCCCGGGCTGCCGGCCGCATCGCCGGCAAAAAGGTCCCGGGCGGGCCTGTCCGTTGATTGGGGCCACGCGTCGGGGGTAATCGCGTCGAAAAACACTGGAGTGCGCGCAGGGCTGGCAATGTCGGATTCCGCGCGAAACGCATCGCGTGTCTTGGGATATCCGCCGACGCCATCAGGCCAGTCCCCGGCATACATCCAGCCGTTGAGCGCGTAGCTTCCGGACCATTTGGGTTCACGCGTCGCCGGGTTGATCACGTTTCCCCATACCCAAGCGCTCACCACCGTTCCGAGCTCGCCATATTTTTTGTTGAAAGGCGCGGTCGGGCACAAGCGGATGCTGTCGACCTGGGCGTAATTCTCGCTCAACGTTTTCAGCCAGAGAGGGTCCTTGAACTCGTAGGGGATGGTCTTGCCGTGATCATTCGCATACATAAAGTTCGCGAGTCCAAGCTGGCGCAGATTCGCGAGACACTTGATTTGTTGCGCCTTGGTTTTGGCGCGGGACAGCGCAGGCAAAAGCATGCCGGCCAGAATCGCAATAATGGCGATGACGACGAGGAGTTCGATGAGCGTGAAGCCGGCGGCCTGGCGAGAATGAAATGGCCCGGGCTGAATTCTGGTTCGTTGATGGAGGCGTTGTTCGTTCATAATGTCCTGGATGCTTTCGACAAATCTCGTTTGGGCGGATTGGATCCGTTGCAGGCGTCGATGCCGACGACGGCTCGATCTCCGCTTCGAAACGAGTCAGTCCGGCCGCTTCGCCGGGGGCTTGTAGTTCCGGTGCCAGTCCAGATTCCACAAGTCATCCAGACGCACGGGTTCAACGTGGTTATCGATGAAGACGGCGTGAACAGCGCCCGGCATGCGTTGGCCGGGCTGGAGATTCTTGGGATACTCGCTGGGGCGCGAGCCGTGGCGGGCGATGCAGAGGCGCTGCATCATCGCCGCATTCCCGCCGGTCAAGAGATTGCGCGCCGGTCGGTCTGAGGCCAGCGGCCAAAAGTCCGCCCAGTTGGCGTCGGCGAAAATGGGCGTTTTCACGGGGCTCTCGATGGTCGACTCGCCTGAAAAATGTTTGGCCGCATCTTGAATTCCTTCTCCGCCTGGAGCGTAGAGCCAGCCGTTCATGCCGTAGCTGCTTTCGAAGCCGGTGTTCCATTGCACCGGAGTTTTCATCGGACCATACCAGGCGGCCACGGCTGAACCGACGGCCTCACCGGTGGGAACGCGCTTGGGCGGCACGGGCGCCGTCGGACACAAGCGGATGCGATCCGCCGGCACGTCGCGGCGGATCAGAGCCATCCAGAAGTTGCTGGGATTGTAGGCGACCGGAAACGTTTTGCCCGTGTCATTCACGTACATCGAGTAGCCCAGGCCCATTTGTTTTAGGCTGTTCTGGCACACCGCGGACTGGCCTTTGAGCTTGGCCTTGCTCAACGCGGGCAGAAGCATACCGGCCAGGATGGCGATGATCGCGATGACGACCAGAAGTTCGATGAGGGTGAAGCCAAGCCCTCGCCCTCGATCCATGGGACGAGGTCCGGTGGGTTTAGTAGAAGCTGTGTGCATTTCCAGAATAGGTGTGCAGCAATTTGGCGCGGATTCGCGTTTCCACGTGACCATCGGCCCACATCGTGTTGACCGAGTCCACTTTTCCGCGATACGGGTGCCCCGCCACGGCTTTGTTGATGTCGGGCTTGCTGTCGGCGCCTTGAATGCAGATGTCCGTGAGGATCGGGCGCAGCGCCGCGCGGGCATCTTCCGTGCGCCGCGGCCAGCCATTGGGTGAGTTGATGCCTCCCGGTTCGTCACCTTTTTTCGGCAGCACCGGAAAGAACTGGCCGCCGCCAATCGACCTTGGCACCCACCAACTGTGGGAAAGAATGGCGAAATAGCCGTAGGCACGCTGGAAATACTTTAGAAGATCTTCCGGTTTGTTCAGCGAAGCCCCCTTGAACTTGGCCTTGTACCAGTTGTTCGCCTCGGTGAATTCGCCCGGGCGCACGGGGCAGAACCACATCGGCACATTCAGCCCATAAGGTTCCAGGGCTGGAATCATGTTCGTCGGCACGTCCCACGGATTGAGTCCGGTGCCGCCCATTTCCCAGGTTGGCAGCACTTCACGATTCTCGTTGGCGTACATCGTCACGGCAATGCCCCACTGCCGGTAATGGGACGTGCAATTCACGACTTTGGCGCGAAACTTGGAGCGTGCGAGGGTCGGTAGCAACATTCCCGCGAGGATGGCGATGATCGCGATCACAACCAGAAGCTCGATCAGGGTGAATCCGGGAGGGCGTGAGAAAGACCTCGCATGAGGCGACTGCAAGGGTGTCTTCATAGTGAATTCTTATTGCGGAGCTGGAGATTTGGCAACTCCTCCCTTCGACCGCCGATCTGTCGCGCGGCATCCGCAAGCAGTCGGGGCGCGCCGTTCACGGCGCTTCCGCTCGCGCCAATCGGCCGCGGCGATCTCCTCCCGCGCCATGGCCCGCCATGGGTGAATGCCTTCGCCCTGGCAGCACCCTTGCCCGTTGAAGCTGCCATGCCCCTTTGAAGACACGCCCTGAAGCGGCGTGAACGCCGCGCGCATCACCGACAACCTCTGGATGCACCCGATCCGTCGGGCCATCGGGTGAGAAACCACGGTCAGTGCGACATTTCAGTCCTTCTCATCTTGCCTCGGAGCGCCGCTGTGCCGCCGCAACCTGCCGCGGCGGGTCTCCAGGATCCCAAGCGTTTGGTCTGCCGACGCGCTGCGGTTGGTGCTCCTCACACAGCCGCGCTCCGCAAAATGAGCATCGTTGGGGACGCTTACTCATGGGAATTGGCTTTGTCGCGTGATGGGAGCGTGGCCGAACGGAGGAGGTTTCGAGGAGGAGGCGGCGGCGGGAACGGATGTTGCGCGCAAGCGGCTTGTCAGAGTCTTACCCTTGGCGTGGCCCGGACACCGTT
This sequence comes from Verrucomicrobiota bacterium, assembly GCA_016871495.1. Taxonomy (NCBI): domain Bacteria; kingdom Pseudomonadati; phylum Verrucomicrobiota; species Verrucomicrobiota bacterium. Next base: position 7,895 of record VHDF01000098.1, read on the forward strand.
CCCATCACGTCGTTGGCTTTTGTCGGATTGCCATGCCCGGTGAGTTCAGGCAGGACAAGGGCCATGCTTGGCACGGTCATCAACGGCGCCGCGATCCTGGCCGGCGGTGCCGCCGGGATTTTCGCCGCGCGCCAACTCACGGAGCAGCGCCAGCTCTCCATCAAAGTCCTCCTGGGCGCGTTCACCGTTTATGCCGGACTCAGCACCGCCTGGTCCGGGCTCAACGGATCCCTGGGCCAAGCCGGCAAACAACTGCTCATCGCCATGGTCGCCATGTCGCTCGGGCGAATCGCCGGACGCCTCTGCCGCATCCAAGCCACTCTCAACAAGGTCGGCGGCTACGCACGCGAAAAGTTCGCCACCGCGGGAGGGCCGAGCACGAGCCGATTCGCGGACGGCTTCATCACCTGCACCCTGTTGTTCTGCGTCGGACCCATGTCCATTCTCGGAGCCATTCAAGACGGACTCGAAGGGAAAATCCGCGTGCTCGTCATCAAGTCCGTCATGGACGGACTCGCCACGATGGGATTTGTGGCCACGTTTGGCCGGGGCGTCATGCTGGCGGCCATCCCTGTGGTCGCCTACCAAGGCACGATCACCCTGCTCGCGCAGCATCTGAGGCCCTTGCTCGCACAGCCAGACCTGTTGCACTCGGTCAATGTGGTGGGAGGATTGTTGGTCTTTTGCATCGCCATGATCATCCTGGAATTGAAGAAGTTTGAGCTGGCCGATTACCTGCCCAGCCTGGCCTTCGCGCCGGCCCTCACCTACCTCTTGCGTTAAACCGCGGCTTCAAACCATTCTTCCTCCACTTGCGTATGAAAACCGGACCGCACAACGCGACAGCCGCCAGTCTGGCTGCCGCCCTCCTCATCCTCGCTACCGCCACAGCCACCGCCGACGAAGGCATGTGGCTCTACAACAATCCGCCCCGGGAAAAGATCCGTCAGGCCTACGGATTCGATATCACCGACGCCTGGCTCGATCACTTGATGAAATCTTCCGTCCGCTTCAACAGCGGCGGCTCCGGTTCATTCGTCTCCGAGGACGGCCTCGTCATTTCCAACCACCATGTCGGCGCCGACGCGATCCAAAAGCTCAGCAGCGAGAAACAAAACTACCTGCGCGACGGATTCCACGCGCGATCCGCCGCCGAGGAGCTGAAATGCGTGGACCTGGAACTCAATGTTCTCCAATCCATCTCCGACGTGACGCCCCGGGTGAACGCCGCCGTGCCGGCCGGCATGAGTGCCGAGGACGCCTTCAGAGCCCGCCGGAAGGTCATCGCGGAAATCGAAAAAGAATCCCTCGACCAAACAGGCCTGCGCAGCGACGTGGTGACGCTGTATCAGGGTGGACAATACCATCTCTACCGATTCAAACGTTACACCGATGTCCGCCTGACCTTCGCGCCCGAACAACAAATCGCCTTCTTCGGAGGCGATCCCGACAATTTTGAGTATCCCCGTTTCGACCTCGATTTTTGCCTGTTCCGAGTTTACGAGAACAACCAGCCGGTCAAGGTCCCCCACCACCTCAAGTGGAGCCGGAATGGCGCGGCCGAGGGCGAGTTGACATTTGTCTCCGGCCACCCCGGCCGTACGAGCCGCCTCATGACGATGGCCGAGCTGGAATATCTTCGCGATGTTCAATTCCCCTACACGCTGGCCCGCCTCAAACGCCTTGAGGTGCTTCTCCATTCCTGGAGCGGCCGCAGTGAGGAAAACGCGCGCCGCGCCAAGGACGAGCTGTTCGGATACCAAAACAGCCGCAAAGCCCGCGACGGCGGCCATGCAGGGCTCTACGATCCCGTCCTGATGGGACGCAAGGCCGCCGCCGAAAAAGCCTTCCGTTCCAGGCTGGCTTCCGATCCCGCCCACGCCGAGGCCGATCGTGCTTTCCAAACCATCGCCGACGCGCAAGCCGAACTCGGCAAGATCGCCCTCCGCTATCGCCTCCTTGAAGTTGGCCACGCGTTCGGCGGTCACGCCTTCGGCATCGCACGCACATTGCTTCGCGCCGCGGATGAAGCCACCAAGTCCAGCGGCGATCGCTTGAGCGAATTCCGCGATTCCGCCAAAGCGTCGCTGGAGCTCCAACTCTTCTCCGACGAGCCCATTCATGCGGACCTCGAACAAGTCCTGCTGGCTGACAGTCTGACCTTCCTTTCCGAACAACTCGGCGCGCGGGATGCCACCGTCTCCAAGATCCTGGCGGGAAAATCTCCCCGCGCGCGCGCCGCTCAACTCGTCAAGGAAACCCAAGTGCAAAAAGTGGACGTCCGCAAACGGCTCTACCCATCCACCCCCGCCCAACTCCGCGCCTCCTCCGATCCGATGATTCAGCTGGCAGCCGCCATCGACGAGGAATCCCGGACGCTTCGCAAGACCGCCGAAGCGCAGGACGAGCGCAAGCGCCAAGCCCACGCTGCCATCGCCAAGGCCCGCTTCGCCCTGGAAGGCACCTCGAAGTATCCGGACGCCACCTTCACTCTTCGCCTGGCCTACGGTCCTGTGAAAGGCTTTGAGGAAAACGGCCGGGCCGTCCCGTTTCAAACCACTTACGCGGGACTCTACCACCGCGCCGAATCACAAAAATTCAAGCCACCCTTCGATTTGCCTGCCCGCTGGCTGAAAAGGAAAGCCAAGCTGGACCTTCAGACCCCGTTCAATTTCGTCAGCAGCGCGGATATCATCGGGGGCAATTCCGGGAGCCCTGTCGTCAATCGAGCGGGTGAGTTCGTGGGCATCATTTTCGACGGGAATCTGCAGTCGCTGGTCCTCGATTTTGAGTACACCGACCAGGTAGCTCGGGCGGTTTCAGTCCATTCCTCCGCCATCCTGGAATCTCTCGAGAAAGTGTACGACGCCAAAGCCCTGGCCCGGGAATTGGTCCAGGGCCGCCGGACCCGCTGATGCTCAAAGTTCCCCAGGTCACAAACTTCTCCGGACGAGCGAAGGCGCGCCTCAAGCTCCCGGACAAGCGTCCTCGAATCCGCGCATGAGGTTGCTCGTCGCCATCACCGGCGCCAGCGGTTCGCTCTACGCGCAACGACTGCTCGACCGTCTGGATCCGGCGCAACACGAGATTCACCTCGTGCTCAGCGCCTACGCCGGCGCCGTGCTCGCGGAAGAATTGCCGGACGGGTTGCGCCTGGATCCCCGCGTGGTCAAACACTCGGTCAAGAGCATGAACGCTCCCTTCGCCAGCGGATCGAACGCGTTCGATGCCATGGTGGTCCTTCCTTGCAGCCTGGGCACACTAGGGCGCATCGCCCACGGCATCAGCTCCGATCTCCTGCTCCGCGCCGCCGACGTCATGCTGAAAGAAAGGCGCAAGCTCATCCTCGTGCCGCGCGAGACACCGTTGAATCTGGTGCACGTCCGCAATTTTGAACTTTTGTTGCTCGCCGGCGCCATCCTGCTCCCCGCCAATCCGTCCTTTTACAGCCGGCCTGCCACGGTTGAAGCCGTGGTGGACACGGTCGTCGCACGGGTGCTTGATCACCTGGGCCTGGATCACTCGATCGCCCCGCGCTGGCAGGAGGAGCCGGAGTGAACTCCCACCCCGAGAGCCTTCCTTCCCAGCCGGGGGGAATGTGGCAGCGGCTGGCCTTGTGGGCGGATTTCGTCAAGATTTCCCACACGGTCTTCGCCCTTCCTTTCGCCCTCGCCTCGATGATGATCGCCGCTCGCACCACACGCGGCTGGCCCGGGTGGAAAACCTTTCTCCTCGTCCTGGCCTGCATGTTCTTCGCGCGCTCCTGCGCCATGGCATTCAACCGCATCGCGGACCGCGAATTCGACCGTGCCAATCCGCGCACCGCGAGCCGCCACCTCCCCTCAGGCCAGATCACACTCGCCTCGGCCTGGGGGTTTTTCCTGCTCAACGTGGCCGGATTCGGCGCCGCCGCGTATGCGCTCAACCCGCTCTGCTTCCTGCTCTCCCCCGTCGCGCTTTTTGTCGTTTGCTTTTACTCCCTGACGAAACGCTTCACCGATTTCACCCACGTCTTTCTTGGCGTCGCCCTCGCGCTCGCCCCGCTGGGCGCGTGGATCGCCGTCAAGGGCAAGCTCCAGTTCGTGCCGCTCCAAGAATCGGCAATGATTCCTGTCCTGCTCTCGCTCGCCGTGGTTTTCTGGCTCATCGGCTTCGATATCATTTACGCCATCCAAGACTACGATTTCGACCGTCGGAATGGACTGCGCTCCCTGGTGGTTGCGTGGGGGCCGGACAACGCTCTGAGAGCATCCGCTTTGTCCCACATGCTCATGTGGGGACTGCTGGCGGGATTTGGCATGTTCGCGGGGTTCAAAATCGCCTATTTCACCGGTTTGATCGTCATCCTGATCTGCCTCGCCCTCGAGCATTTCATTGCGCGTAAACGCAGCCTGAAATGGGTTCAAACCGCGTTTTTCAAACTTAACGCGTTGATCAGCGGGGTTTTTTTCACCGTCGTCGCCGCCGAAATCGTCTTCCCGGGTTTCCGCTTTGCCCGTTAACCTTCGCCATGGCCCGAACCACCCCCGACTCGATCCATTTTGGCGAACTCGCCGATCTCGCCCTCAAAGTGCGGGAGGGCGAACGCCTCACCGAAGACGAGGCCCTCCGCCTCTTCTCCTGTCGCGACCTGACGGCGCTCGGTTCTCTCGCCGACCTGGCCCGGGAACGACAGTGCGGCAACCAAGCCACGTTCATTCTCAACCGCTACATCAATTATTCGAACTACTGCATCCTGTCGTGCCAGTTCTGCGCGTTCGCCCGCAAGAAGCGGGACGCCGACGGATTCGAACTTTCCCTCGAGGAGATTATTCAGAAAGGCCGTGAAGCCCTCGCCTGCGGCGTCACGGAACTCCACATCGTCGGCGGACTCCACCCCTCGCTTCCATCCGGCTTTTATCTGGAAATGCTCCGCCGCCTGCGCGCCTTGAGTCCCGACCTCCGGCTTAAATGCTTCACGGCCATCGAGATTCTCCACATCGCCTGGCTCGCAAAAACCTCCCCGCGCGAGCTCCTCCTCCAGTTCAAGGAAGCTGGACTGGATTCCCTGACCGGCGGAGGCGCTGAAATCTTCCGCAAAGAAGTCCGTTCCGCCATCGCCCGGGGCAAGGAATCCGCCGCGGAATGGCTGGACGTTCATCGCACCTGGCACCAACTGGGTGGACGCAGCACCTGCACCATGCTTTTCGGCCACGTCGAGACGATCGAAGACCGCGTGGATCACCTCCGCCAGTTGCGTGCCTTGCAGGACGAAACCTCTGGATTCACGGGCTTCGTCCCCCTGCCCTACCAGCCTGAGAATAATTGTATCCCGGTCCAACACCCGCCCACAGGCTTGGACATTCTGCGCACCATCGCCGTCAGCCGGCTTTACCTCGACAACATCCCCCATATCACTGCTTACTGGGTGGGACTCGGCTTGCGCCTCGCCCAGGTGGCTCTGAGCTTTGGTGCGGACGACCTCCACGGCACGATCATGGAAGAACACATTTTTCACATGGCCGGGGCTTCCACACCTCAAAGCCAGGAACAGCAGGACATGATCAAGGCCATTCGCGAAGCCGGGCGCGTTCCTGTTCAGCGCGACACGTTCTACCAGCCGATTCGCGAATGCGCGGAGGCCGTGCCGTGAACAACTCTGATCAACCTCTTCCGCGCCTTCGGCTCGCCGAAGAACGCGGACCGGAGGACCTCGCGCAGGCGCTGGGCCGGGAAAAGCGCGCCGAACAACTCGCGCGCGAGGATCGATTGGAGAAGGCGCTGGGTGATTTCAAAGTCGGTTCCGTCCCCTACCTCAACGCTGTGCCGCTGACCCGCGGCCTGGAGCATGAAATTGTTTTGCTCCCCCCGTCCGAACTCGCCCGTCAACTGCGCGCCGGCCAACTGGATGCCGGACTCGTCAGCGTCACCGAAGTTCTCTTCCATCCGGGCTTTGACGTGCTGGACGGCATCGCGATCGCCTCGCTGGGCGAAGTGAAAAGCGTGTTCCTCGCCCATAGGGTGCCGCGCTCCGAAATCAAAACGGTCTACTGCGACCCCGCCTCGCTCACCAGCGTTCGCTTGCTGGAGGTCTTGTTCGCCGAGGAAGGATTGCGACCCGCGCTGGTTCCGCTTCCAGGCTACGATCAGGTATCCAACCTGGATGCCGTCCTGTTGATCGGGGATGAGGCGATTCGCTTTCTGCTGAGCAAGCCCGCGCACGAAATCTGGGATCTCGGGGCGGCGTGGTATGAACTCACGCGCCTGCCGTTCGTGTACGCGGTGTGGGCGCTGACACGGCGGCGGGACACGCGCGAACTGCGCCGGGCACTGCGGGAAGCCAGGGATTTCGGGCTTGAAACCCTCGATTATCTGATCGCCTCACGCCCGGAGTTCACGCTCGATTTCCGAAAAGACTACCTCGGCTGGCACATTCATTTCCATCTGGGCCAGGACGAGAAACGCGGCCTGGCTCGATTCATCGAACTGCTGCGAAAGCACCAAACCGTCCCCGTGCTGGACCCGGTGTTTGTGAAATGAGGAAGCCCGTGGGTTTTCTTCTGAGCGGAGCAGCAATCCAGAGCAACGTGGTCTGAGACAGGTCAACGAAGAAGGCGTTCCGCATCACTCCTTAAGTTGTCCGCCAAACGAGCACAGCGACGACCTCGGGGGCGGCGGTGGTGTGCACAGTGCGCTTACGATTTCCCGCGACGCTCGAACGGACGGCGGAGAGGCCGTTCGCGCCTTGGCGAAGCAAAACATCTCGTCCGATGTTCTGGTTTTCAGCGACCTGGTTAGGCGACTGGCTCATAGTCTGGAAGGTTTCTACTGACGGTCGCATAGTATAGAGACATTACGGCGCATTTAGAAAGCCAACTCGGTCTGTGCTCAAAAAGAATTTATCAGCGTAGGTCTTTTCCGCATTCGACTCAGCGCTTTGCGCGCCTGGCTGCTGAGTTGAAAATAGTCCTTGGGGCAAAAATGCGGAAGTTCATCCTTTTTCCAATAAGCCCAAATGTATTCGACCGGGTTAAGCTCCGGAGCATAAGCCGGTAACCGTTCCAGCAAACCCGCGCCGTTCGTTCCGCAGTAAAAACGAGTCAATGGTCATCGGTGCCTGGCTGGGACAGGGTGTCCCAAATGGTACGGGTAGGTAGCCACGGCCCAGAGTCCGGCGAAGCCAGCAAGTGTACCCTTGGCTGAATGAACCAGCCCGGTTCCCTTGTTGGCGCTGCGTTACCGTTTCCTCCCCAGGCGAGCATGATTGTGGTTGAGGATCTCCCGCAGAGGCGCCGAGGCGCGAAGAAGGCATGTTCTCCGCGCATCATGCTTGGCATTACCCGCGAATGCTTTTGATTTTGGATTGTTTGTTCCTTCTTCTCAGCGTCTCTGCGGGAAAACCTTGCGGGATTTTTGATTTTTATCCTGATGCGTGTCTGATTCCCGGGGTATTTATTGGCGCAAACCATCTGACCTGCGGATTAAAATCATGAGAATCACGACCGGTTTTGTTCCCAATCTGCCGGGGGTGCTGCTGCTTCTGGCGTGTTCAGGGCCTGTTGCAGATGAAGGTGAAAGTGCAACTGTCGCTTCGAGTTTGGTCGTGCCGCAGTCCGGTTCAGTTTCTTCAACCCACCCTTTTCCCACGGTTCAGGCTGCCGAGAGCGTGGCTTTTCGGGTGCTCCAGCGCGAGAGTCAGTTCGTTTTGGTGAGTCCGCAAATGTCCCGGACCCTGCACGATGTCCTTGCTCAGGCCGTGACAGCAATACGGCAGCTTGAGCCCAGACGAGGAGATCGCCGGGATCGGCAGCATGCCCTGAGGGTTCTCCAAACCATTGATTCGGTCCTGATCCGTTTTGGGTTTCTCTACCCGGTGACAGGATCCGTGGATCTGATGGCTGATGCACTCACGCCCTTTCAGTTGAGTGCTGAAAGCCGTGCTGTGTTTGAGGCTCAGCCGCACAATCAACGAAGATTGGAGCGGATCCGCCAGGGATTTCCCGGTCCGTTCCATGTGCTGGATTGCGACACGGCCTGCTTTATTTATCTGAGTGTTGCAGAACAGCTTGGGCTTCCGTTGAAACTGGTGACCATTCCCTCCTTGAACCGAAGAACCGGCCACACCTTTGTCCGATGGCGGGAAGGATCCAATCACCTGAACTGGGAAACGATGGATGGCGTTGTCCGTTCGGATGATTTTTACGAGAAGGAATGGAAAATTCCGGCCGCGGTAATGCGCAGTAAATCTGCGATGAAGGATCTCTCCCGCGTGGAGATTGAAGGGTTCATTCATTATCTGATCGCAGTTTCCCATTCCCGACGCAAACAACATGAGCAGGCGATCCGCGAACTGGATCGCGCGGCGGAGCTGTATCCGGAGAACCTCGACGCGCGTCGCGAATTTGCTTGGGTGACTGCGACCGCACCGGTGTTGCGCAACCGTCGCAACACGGACGCGATTTCGAATGCGTTGTTTGTTTTGGAGCGGGCGGATGATCCGGACATTCGGGACACCCTGGCAGCGGCCCATGCTTCGGCGGGAAGATTTGATCTGGCTATCCGGGAGGTGCGTGCTGCCATTGCAAGTGGTTGGGCGTCACGCGAGGCGCGGGTTGGATACCGGCAGCGTCTGGCGCTTTACGAGCAGGGGCGGGTTTATCGTCAGCCGGTTCGTGAACTGGAGGAGGGCGGCCCAAAGGACCAGGAAAGGCGCTGAGTTCGTACCGGTTCACTGTGGAACCGCCGGTGTGCATTGTTTTCGACGGCTGAGGAAAGTGCAGGGACCATCTCACCTCTCCATTTTGGGAATCCTGACCGTCATGGTTGCCAGGCCGCGATTGGCCCGGAGATCGTAGGGGCTGAAGGTCATGGTGACGGGCACGGCCCCCGTCGGTTTCATCTCCCAATGGAGCTGTCGGTTCCAGGACGAGGAAGGGAGGTATTGGGCGGAACCTTCAACGACGACCGTTCCCCCGAGAAGACATGCGGATTCGAGGCAATAGATGATGGGACCGCTCCGGCAGGCGATCTGATTCAGCGTTTCCTCAACGAACGGATTGGCTTCGATCCAGCCCACCGGCATTGGGAGTTCGAGGTCCGCGGTGTCGACCGTTTGCCAGCCAGTTTGGCATTGACCGGTTGACCTTTGACCCGAGGTAGATAACCCGGGATCACTGTCACCAAGGAACCTCTCCGAAGACCGTCAAACACCGAATCTCCGCGCTCGATGCGACCCTTCGCAGGAGCATGCATCGCGGTCGGCTGGGTTGGCTCGAATCCCAACGGGATTCCGTCCTTCAGCCCGGGATCGGGCCGCGTTTCCGCGGACTTACCCCGGGTCACCTGCGTGTGTGAAATCCAACCCCAACGGGGTTGCAGCATGCGCGTCGCAGGCCCCGAAGAGGCTCTCCAATCCAAGCCCAACCCCGTTGGGGTTGGGACCGGTGGGGGCCTTGTTCCCCGGGGTAGCCCCGCCTTCGCGGGCCAACCCCGGGCTGGAGGTCAGAACGCCGTTGGCGTTCCAGCGTGGCCCCGAACTTCGCAGCTCAGTGACGAGTCGTTCTGTACGCCCGCCATAAAGAATCCAACCCGAGAGCTCTGCCCCAAGCGAACCTCTTGGCCCAACCACGTCGTCAGGCTGTCCACGCTGAGTCACCGTGAACGGCGCGGTCCGGGGATTGCGGTTGTACGCCTGGGGGAATCGCGGGGCGATAGGCTTGGCACCGCCTCGCAGGCTGGGCAGCCTGCGGCACAGCAGACAGGGCTGTCTGCGTTACGGGGGAAGCCTGGAGCGTCATTCGGGACGGGTTGGGAATCCACGCGGATGGGTTGTCCACGTTGAAGCGCCCTGAACGGCGTGGTCCGGAGATGGCGGTCTCACACCTGGGGGAATTGCGTGGCAACCCAAGATCTCTGTCCCCATGGAACTTGCCGGACTGAACTTTCCACGACGCGATGCCTTCGACGTTTTCTTTGCGTCCTTCGCGGCCTCTGCGCGAGGAAAAGAGCATTGCCTCGCACCCAACCCGTAGCGCGGCGCGATGGAAACCGGCGTGATCTCGGGATATCATTCGAGATCTCTGTCCCCAAAGAACTTCTTCCTCTCCCTGCGAAGCATGAGCGGGGAGAGGACCGAGGAGGGGTAGCCTCAGACATCCTGACCTCATGCGGGGAAAGATTGGGTGGAGTGGAATGGAATTGAGACCAAGAGGGACATTTTCGA